>CAYUVM010000402.1:0-4825 GCA_964447935.1 uncultured Cytophagia bacterium
GTCCGGATTGCGTGCTTGATGCCGCCAACAACAAGGTCTATATTCTGCTGCCGGGTTCGAGTATAACTTACTTTTTGTGTTTGAAATATGCTGCCGGCAACTGGACGGTCGAGTTGGGCTATCCGGTGGCGATACTTGATTTCAAACAGGTTTCGGATCGTGGCGTTAATTTGACGCGCGCGAAAAATGGCCACTTCTGGATTTTCCGCGTCGCGGATTCAACCTTGACCGCAAAATATTCAACCGACGCCGGCCACAAGTGGTCGCGCACGATCACGATAAAAAAGCATTTGCGCAATCGCGATGCCTTGACTGATGCAACGGTGTTTACGCACACGTCCGGAAATTTCGTTGGCGTCGGTTATGCCGAGAACAGCACTCCCGGGGCGGGTTATGGTTTTCTGCGCCATCTCGATACCGATCCCGATTCGGTTTGGAAAGATGAGACGAAAGATATTCCGCAATTTCTCGGCACCAATTCGGACGATCATCTCAGTATGCTCACGACGAACGGCGAAGTGTTGATGCTCGTCAAAACCAATGGCGGCAAAGCCAACGTGACGGATGTTGGTTTGCTGCGGCGCAATTTGAACGGCGGCTGGACGCAATTTCCAATTCAGACGACGGAGGGATGGGCGCGGCCGGTGATGGCCATTGATGAGGCAAATAAACGGCTCTATATTTCCGGCTCGCGCGAAGGCAGTATCAAAGTCGGCGTCATGAAAAAGTGCGGCCTCGGCGATTACGGTGCTTTGTTTGCGGCGCCGGTTGATACGATTTTCCGCAACGAAGCGGATAACTTTCTCGACCTGTCGATGCCCGCGCATCCAGTGAACGGTACGATGAATCTGCTCATTTGTAGCGGCAACGACTCACGCGACGAGTTGTGGTTTAATTTGGTCAAACTCGGCGGCGCGAGCAAAATGGAGGCAGAGGCGACTGCTGCCGCGACAGAAGTTATCACCGAAGATTTCGACGGCGTGCAGATTTATCCGAATCCATTCAATCCGCAAACTTCTTTCCGGTTTAAAGTGAAAGATGACGCGTCTGTCAAATTGCAAATCTTTAATATCAACGGCCAGTTGGTACGCACGCTGGTTGATGAAAATTTCACGCCCGGTATTCACGTGCGGCGTTGGAACGGCCGAAATTCAGATGGCCGTCCTGCTGCCACTGGTCTGTATTTTTACCGACTGCAAATCGGAGCGCAAATGCTTAAAGGGCGAATTCAGTTGGTGAAATAACGAAACGGAGCACCAAGCTTCAGCTTGACTCTGGTATCCGGATGTTTGATTCTGCGTTAAAAAATTTTAAATATGAGGCCACAGAGATCGCGGAAAAACAGATTAATTTTCGTGTGCTCTGTGGCTCACGTTAAACTTGGTTGTTGATTTTTCGGTCGTTTGAGTTTTTAAGGACGAAATTATGCATCGTTACATTTTCAGGATGATTTGGTTTTGGGGAATTGCCATTTTACTTTTCGCTCCAAACCTCTCTGCGCAAATCCCGCAAGTCGGCGCGCCGATTTCTACCACCACCAAATCCGGCTACAAAAAATCGAACCAGAGCAAAGTCTTTTACCACGACAGCCAATGGTGGGCGCTGGCGTTGGATGAGAGCAACGATCGCTGGGAAATCTGGCGTTATCAAGGAAACAATTGGATGCCAACGAAGGTGGCGGTACAAAACGGCCATTTGTTTCATTGCGACGCCGTCGTGAACGCCGCCACCGGCAAGCTTTATATTTTTAGCTCGCACAACACGGAGTCGCGATTTCATCGTTTCTCCTATCTCGGCGGCACGTGGCAGCGCGACGCCGGTTATCCGGTGATCATCTCCGGTTTTGCCATTCCCGACGGCAACAATCCCGGCAATCTCGTGCAAGCGCGCAACGGCGATCTGTGGATTTTTCGCATCAACCAAAGCATTTTGCAGGCCAAACGATCAAGCAATGAAGGGATCACGTGGTCCGACACGATTCACGTTAAAACCGGCTTGAAAACGGCGAATGGAGTCACCGACGCCACAACGTTCGAATTCGAAGGCGCGAATTATATCGGCGTGGCCTTTGGCGAAGGCGACGTAGCGGGAAGCAAATTTGGTTTTCTTCTGCACGCCGATGGCGCTTCCGACCGCGGCTGGACGAATGAGTCGGCCGCGTTGAATTCTTTGGCGACCGAACGGGCGAACAACCAGCTTTGTGTGGCGAGCGATCCGAACAATAATGTTTATTTGCTTACGCGCAACGGCACTGCTTCGAACGGCAAGAAGCCCACGAATTCTTTGTATAAACGCAGCGCCATTGGCGTTTGGCAAAAATTCAAAGTGCATATTGCCGGCACGAGTGCGTGGAGATCACCCGCGCTTGCGATTGACGCGACGAATAATAAACTCTATGTGATGGGCATTCGCCTCAATTTTTCAACGCAGTGGGGAGAATACAAATCGTGTGGGATTGGGCAGGAAAGTAGTTTGGAGATGGCGCAGGTTTCGGCGTTGTTATCTGCTTCCGGCGCAGTTTTTGACAATCTCAGCGCTCCAGCCGCGAATGTCGATGCTATTCGCGGGTTGATGATTTGCGGTGACAACTTGAAGGCGAATGATATTTGGTCCCGGCATTTGCCAACCGGAAACACCACGCCGGTAACGATTGGAAACGTGGCCGTCAGCGTGAACGAGGTGAATGCGAATGCGGCGTATACCATTCCGCTCACACTTTCCGGCAGCGGTGCGTTAACGGCGGGCAGCGGCACGATTCATTTCCGTTTTCCCGCGAACACCTTTGTGCCGAACCACCTCACGCCAAGCTCGGTTCTCGTCAATGGCACGCCTTGCATGTCGATCATCTCCAATAATGGCACGCGGCAAGTGAGTCTCGTCACGCCGGTTAATTTGGCGAACAACCAAAATTTTTCCATCGTCTTCAATGCCACCGCCGGCTTGTTGAATCCGACGACGATTTCCGACGGCGACAATTATCGCGTCACGGTTTGGACGAGCCAGCAGCCCACGCAAATCAACTCGCCGCGATATAATTTGGTTGCGGCCACAACCACGGTAACGCCCGCAACAGTAACGCTCACCAACACTTTGATGAGCGCGTGTTCGACGTACACGGTGCAATTCAATCTCGGCCCGCATGGCCGTTTGCTCTCCGGCAGCAGCACGATCACGCTCAATTTCAATGCGGCGACGACGATCGAGCACGGCGCGTTGAGCGGCGTGACGATCAATGGTATCGAAGCGACGGCCTTCGGCGACAACGCGGTGAAGACGATCACGATGACATTGCCTGGTGCCGTTGCACTGAGCAACAACGCTGTAGTCAATATTTTGATTCCATTTCTCTGCAATCCGCCGGCGTTGGGCAATTATACTTTAACAGTAAAAACCAGCGTCGAGCCAACGAAAGTCACTTCAAAAAATTATCGCGTCGCGGAAAGTTTGCACGTCGGCGCCATTGCACTTGCGCCCGGCCTATTGAGCGCGCCGGCGAGTTATAATATCCCGCTCACGTTAGCGAGCAACGGTGAACTGGCCGCTGGCAGTTTACTCTCGTTTCGTTTCTCCGCTGAAACCGCCATTCCCAACAGCATGACCGCAAGCCAAGTGCTGATCAAAGACACGCCGGCAACGAGCGTCACGACGAATCCAGCGCGGCGCGAAATTTATGTGACGACGCCGGCGCCGCTGGCGAATAATGAAAATTTTCATGTGGTGTTTAAAACCGGCGCGGGCATCATCAATCCTTCGATTGCCGGTTCGTACGTGGCGCAAGCGCGCAGCAGCGTGCAATCGTGGGGCGCGTCGCCGGCATACGAAATCACGGCCGAATCGGCGCAGGCCATTGCAACCGACACCAAATCCGGTTACAAAAAATCCAACCAGAGCAAAGTGTTTTATCACGGCCAGCAATGGTGGGCGATTGCCTTTCACGCGCCGGACAATCGCTGGTACATTTGGAAATTCAACGGCAGCGCGTGGACGAAAAATACGAGTCTGGAAAAAGGGCTGAGTTATCAATGGGATGCCGTGCTCAATGCCAGCACGGGCAAGTTGTATCTGATCGGCTCCAATACCACTGCTTCTGACTTTCGACGTTATTCCTACACCGCCGGTGTGTGGAGCAAAGATACCGGTTTTCCGAAAACGTTGACGGATTTTCCATGTGCGGAGGTGAGTAATCCAATTAATCTGGTGCAAGCGAAAAATGGCGCGCTGTGGCTTTTTCGCGTTAGCAACGCCTCATTGCAAACCAAACACTCTGCAGACGGCGGCGCAACGTGGTCGGCGCCGATCACGATCAAATCCGGTTTGCACACCGCGATTGCCACGACCGATGCGGTTGCATTCTCGGCGTTGGGAAAAAATTATATTGGCGTGGCCTACGGTGAGTTGGATAATGCCTCGCCGCAGAGCCAATTTGGTTTCTTCAAACACCGTGACAGCGACCCCGAAGCAAATTGGAACGATGAATCTGCCGCGCTGTCTTTTTTCGGAACCGAGCGCGCGCACAATGCGTTGTGCATGGCGGCAGATCAAAATGATAATGTTTATTTGTTCACGCGCACAATCGCCACAAGTGCGAACGACGCGCGCAACATTCTTTATAAACGCGGCGGCAACGGCACTTGGTTCAAGTACAAAGTCAATGCGACCGCGACACTCAACTGGAAATCTCCGGCCCTGACGCTTGATGTTGATAATGGCATGATTTATACGATGGGGGTCAATCTCAACACATCCGCGCCGGAGTATAAAGTCTGTTTGATCGGGCAGGAAGGCGATTTGGAAAACGCCCCCGCCACGCCGTTGTTTCTTGCAG
>CAYUVM010000403.1:0-4823 GCA_964447935.1 uncultured Cytophagia bacterium
AATTTCTTGCTGACTCCGTTCGTTTCGACCGCGTTTACAACAAGCCGGTCGTTAATGGTGAATACGGTTATCACGTTCCGGAAAGTGTGCATCCGTATCACGGCATTCGCACCGACGCGAGTTTCACCCGCACCGGCGCGTGGTCGATCTTTGCAGCCGGCGGTTATTTCGTCGCGGGATTCAAGCATACATTCTTCGATCCCGACGGCCATTACGGTTACGATCCGGGGTTTGATTTGCCGCCGGTTTATTTTGATCTGCAAAATGCCAAGGATCTTGAAGCGGCGCGGCAATACAGCGTTTTTTACAAATTTTTCACCGAACAAACCACGTGGCCGGATTTACAACCGCGTCGCGATCTGGTGCTGGACGGGCAGTCCGAGCTTCTGGCTAAGCCCGGCGCCGAATACATTGCGTACAATGCGCGCGGCGGGCGCATCCGTTTGCAGTTGCCGGCCAATCAAAATTTTTCACTCGCATGGTTTGATCCGATTGCGGGAACCTTGCAACCGGCGCGAATTTTTGCCTCTACCGGCGAAACCGTTCTCCTCATGCCATCGGACACTCTGGATGCGGTTGCGGTTTTGCGCCCTGCTACGGCGTCGAGTTTTATTCATGCCGGCAATGTGCGCAATTTAACCCGCGAGCGCCTCAATCTCCGGCAAGTGCGCTACCGCTGGCAAACAACGGATTTGGCAGATAGCCGCGTTACGCTGCAAAAACCGGATGGCACGCGCCTGCAATTTATTGATAACAATCTCACCCGTGAACATGCCGTTTTGTTGGACGGGCTCGCGCCGGCGACTGAATATCAAATTACCGTTTCTTCACAAACCGATGATCGGCGTGAATGGAAGACCGTGGCGAATTCGTTGCGCACTGCCGTGGTGGTGATGGATGAATGGCTCGAAGCCGAAACGCTGCCAACCCGCACGGTTGGCCGCCGCGAGCGGCCGGGTTGGAATTTAGACGAAAATGGTTATCTGGCAGCGTCGTTGAACTTCCCACAATCCGGGCCGTATCGTTTTACGATTCGCGGCCGCAGCGAGTACCGGCAAAAGTGGCCGCGACTTGCATTGCAGCTCGATGGCGCCGAGTGGGCGGCCCGCGAGCTTAACTCCGCTATTTACCAAGATTTTGTTTTTGAGAAACAAGTGACGGCGGGAACACATGAGTTACAACTCGTTTTCACCAATGCCGGTGATGAACGCCAACTGATTATTGACCGCATTCACATTCAATTTATTCGCGCGGCTATTTTGGAGCCGGATTCCTCCACCGGTTCGCTAACACCGCCCACCTCGTTGTCTCTGCGCGAATATCCCAATCCTTTTTATGTCTTGACTTTGTTGCAAATGGAGTTGCCAACCGACGGGCAAACGACGTTAAAGGTTTTTAATCTGCAAGGCCGGGAGGTGGTCACTATAATTGATGAGGTTAAAACTGCCGGGCAATATACTATCGCTTGGGACGGCAGAGATGCCGCGCGTGCACCGGTCGCCGCCGGAACGTATTTTGTCGTGTTACGGCATCAAACCGAGGCCGGGGGATTGTTGCAGATTCAAGAGGAAAAATTAAAGCTGTTATATTTGAAATAAAGTTTCTAAAACGTAACGCGCTCAAACCTGCGGACTGTTCCCCAAATTTATTAGAGTCACCCTCAGCAAAGTCGAAGGGTGGCAATCAACCAAGATAGAATCGAAAATGGATTTCGGTTTGATTTGATGACAAGGAGGCCAGAAGATGACTGCAAGCAAATGAGATTATGAAAATTCGTATTTCCCCTTTAGTGGTAGTATTTTTTTTTGCCATTACCCCGGTAACTTTCAGCCGTGCGAATATAAACGCTCATCCCGCCCGCACGCATCGTATTTTTGCCGATACTATTCGTCCGCAAATTTTTGGCATTACCATCAGTAATCTGACGAGTTCGAGTGTCACCATTTCCTGGCGCACCAATGAAGGCGCAGATTCGGAGGTGGAATACGGTTTCACCAAACGCTATGGTCTGCTTTCCGATTACGCTTCAGCTCTAAAAACGGCACATACGCTGACCTTGCGCAATTTGCTTCCCGATACAACGTATCATTTTCGTGTGCGGGCCCGCGATGGCGCCGGCAATCTGACCTTGGGTCGCGACTCCACTTTTATCACGCCAATGCGCAATGTGCCAAGACTCTCGCCTATTGAAATCACGCTGAGCATGGAGCGACGTTATCACATCCCCTATGTTGAAGTCGAGTTGACCGGTATCTTCACCTCCCCCACGGGAAAAGAGCTGCGCCTGCAAGGCTTTTGGGACAACGGACAAATTTGGAAAATCCGTTTCGCCCCCAACGAAGCCGGCGTCTGGCGTTATCGCACCGAAAGCAATGAGCCGGATTTAATCGCCACCGGACGCTTCCAGGCGTTGCCGTCAAAACATCGCGGCTTCGTGCGCCCGAGTAAAGCGCGCCCCTATGGATTCGAGTACGGTGACGGTACGCCCTTTCTCTTGATGGGCGATACGATCTGGGATGGCATGAGCGCCGGCGTCGGATTTGACGCGCGTTTCAAACCATATATTAATTTGCGCGCCGCGCAAGGTTTCAATGCCTATCATGCAATTGTGGTTCACAACCGTTATGATTATCAAGCCAACGAAGGCGGCATTCCTTATGCAATGTTCACCACGACGCAGCGTGATTATAATCGCTTGAACCCTGACTATTTTAAATGGGTGGATAAGCGCGTCGCCTACGCCGACAGCATGGGGATGGTCTCCATATTGTTTTTCACCTGGGCCCATGAACTCACTAAAATGTCGCCTGAAGATTACCAACGTTTGGCATTATACATTGTCGCACGCTATGCGGCTTATAATGTTTTCTGGGTTTTGGCGGGTGATTATCAAGCCTACTTTTATGAACCTGCGCTGTATCGGCAGATCGGTAAAACCGTGGCAGCCGCCGACCCGTTTGATCATCCGATTTCGATTCATCCTGCCGACGATCATGTGAATCGCGAATTTGCGAAAGAGCCGTGGCTGAGTTACGTTATGCATCAGCTTCGCGATGCCGGCGAATTTCTCGCCGATTCCATTCGCTTCGACCGCATTTACCACAAGCCGGTCGTTAACGCGGAATACGGGTATCATGTGCCACAGAGTGTGCACCCGCATCACGGCATTCGCAATGACGCGCAGTATATCCGCACCGGCGCGTGGTCAATTTTCGGCGCGGGCGGATATTTTGTCGCCGGTTTTGGCGGCACTTTTATTGATCCCGATGGCCATTACGAATATGACCCCGGTTATGACCATCCGCCGTTGCGTTGGAATTTGAACGACTCCGGTGATTTGGAAATGGCGCGGCAGTATAGCGTTTTCAATCGTTTTTTTCGCGAGCAAACCAATTGGACTGCGCTCGCACCGCACCCGGAAATGGTTGCGGATGCTGAAACCGAAATGCTCGCCGCTTCTGGAACCGAATATATTGCTTATAAAGCGCGTGGTGGCCGCATGCGTTTACGGTTGCCGGTTAATCAAATCCTGGCCTTGTCATGGTTCAATCCGGTAAGTGGAGTGTTGACGCCAGCGCGTTCTTTCAAAAGCGTCGCGGAAACCGTTTTGATTATGCCTGCCGATACAACGGATGCAATCGCTGTGATGCGCCCAACGGCGCCAACATCTTTGGCGCCGCTTGGAAATGTTGTGAATTTGCAGAGCGAACAATTGAATATTCGGCAAGTCCGCTGGCGCTGGAGCACGCCGTTGCCTGCGGATAGCCGTGTAGAATTACAAAATTCCAGCAGCACGACAGTGCAGTATTTTTCCGCCGAATACACTACGGAACACGAGATCGTCGTCGACGGCCTTATGCCGGGTCTTAAATACCAAGTCACCATCGCTTCGCAAGCGGCAAATGGCGGCGAATGGAAAACCGTTGTCAATTGTTTGCTCACCGAAGCCGTGGTTATGGATCGCTATATCGAAGCCGAAGCCATGTCGCCGAAAACTACGGGCTATGCCGAAGGAACGGGTTGGAATCTCAATCAAAACGGTTCGCTTTCGACCACGCTGACTTTTCCTCAAAGCGGCGCCCATCGTTTGGAAATTTTAGCCCGCGGTGAATATCGCAACCAGGCCTGGCCCAAAGTGGTGATCGAAACCGAGAATGCCGGCAAAGATACTCTTACGATCAACACCGCCGTCTTCAAATGGTTTAGCGTTAAACGTGAAATTGCAACCGGCACCCGGAAAATAAAATTGTCGTTTATCAATGCCAGCAATGGCCGTCAACTTATTTTGGACCAATTGCATGTGCAGTTTATTGGGGTGCCGGCGACTTCAGCGCCGCTTATTGCCAATTTGAGTGCAAGCAAATTAACCACCTCTACCGCCACGCTGACTTGGAAAACCAGCAAACCGACAGCGGCCCAGGTCGAATATAAATTGAGCGCGGGTACAAATTGGCTCACCACGAATGAATCTTGCCGCGATACCGTGCATGCGGTACAATTAACCGAATTGATAGCAAACAGCAAATACGATTTTCGTATTCGAGCCAAAGACGCGGCGGGGAAAATAGCAACGTCGCGCGACACAACTTTTGCAACGTTGGCGGATCGGCAGCCGCCTGCCATTTTAAGCTCACAAGTGACGAATTTAACCGCCAGCACGGCGACGATTCGTTGGACGACAGATGAGAACAGCACGTCGCAGATTGAGTTTGGTTTAGACTCAACGCTCGGTCGCTCAACTTTGCTCGATTTAAAACTGGTCACCCAGCACGAAGTTGTTATGACGAACATTGTAGCTTAGAAAACATTTTTTGCGCTATTAA
>CAYUVM010000404.1:0-4816 GCA_964447935.1 uncultured Cytophagia bacterium
CCAGCCGCGATCAACAGAAAGCCATGGTGTTCAATCATGAGTTTAACGGCAGCGGCCATTTTGCTTCATACGACGCAGCGATTCATGATGCACGAATCGACGTGGTGTTGGTGGCCACGCCGCCGGTATCGCATCTGGAATTAACTCTCCAGGCGCTGCGAGCCGGAAAACATGTCATTGTCGAGAAGCCGCCTTTTTTGCAAGCGGCTGATTTCGCGACAATTCGGCAAGTGCAAAAAGAGACCAGCCGGCGCGTTTTTGTCGCCGAGAATTACTTTTATAAACCGCTGGCTTTCAAATTGCGTGAACTCATCAACAATGAGATAATCGGCGAAATTTTGTTTATGCAGATCAATGCGATTAAACTGCAAAAGACCGGCAACTGGCGTGATGATACACAACTCTCCGGAGGCGGCGCGTTGTTTGAAGGCGGTATTCATTGGGTCAACTTCATTGCGAATTTAGGTATGCCGGTTAAATCCGTGCGCGGTTTTCGTCCCGGAAAACGCGACGGGGTTGAAAAGAGTATGCTCGTCGCGGTTGAATATGAAAGTGGCGCGGTGGGATCGTTGTCGTATTCATGGGAAGTGCCGGTGTTGTTACAGGGGGTTCAGCTTTCTCGAATATATGGGCGGAAAGGTGTGATCACGTTTGAGTCGAATGGAGTTTTTGTTCTGGTGAACGGCGTGAGAAAAAAAGTGATTTTTCCGGGACTCGGCGATATCGCCGGTTACAAAGGAATGTTTCGGGATTTTTTGCATGTATTGCAAACCGGCGAAGAACCGGCTATGAATTTGGCGGTGGCGCAAAAGGATTTGCAACTCATCGAAACAATTTATCAAACTGTGTAAAATTTTTTTATTCAGTGCAAAAAATAAAATTTTGCGCTATATTAACCAACCGGAGGAGAAGGAGCCATTCATGAATTTACTTATCGCCCTCGTGGTCGGCCTTGCTGCCGGCGCCCATACTTCCACCTGGGGTATGTACAAAGACGCCATCTATGAAGGATTTACCTATCGAAAATATTTTCGCAGCATCGTGTTGGCCGGAATCATCGCCGTCGTCGTTGAATGGATAACGCAATTTGACCTCACGCGCGCCGCGAATCTCGTCGTGTTATACGGCGTGACTTACGTGATCGAGCGCGCCATTTTGGAGTTTTACAAAACTTTCCTGCGCGAAGAAGATCAGTCAAAATATTTTATTCCGATGCAATTTCACGTACAGGGCAAAATCGTGCAGAGCCGGGCGAAACGTTGGATATTGGGCACGGCCTATGCGATTGGTGTTGCCCTCGTGGTAGTAGGATTGAATTATTTGCAACACGCCAATTTGCAGATTCCTGGTGTTGTGGTCGTGTTTATCATCGGCAGTTTTGGCGGTTGGATTTCAGCGTTTGGCGGGGCATGGAAAGATGCGCCCATCGAAGGCTTTGAGACGTTCAAATTTTTCCGCAGTCCGCTGATCGCGCTCACCTATGCGTTGATGCTGGCTTGTTTCACAACCAACTATATTTTCATCGCGATGGGCGCGTTGGGCTACACCATCGGCACAATTGAAACTTACAAAACGTTTTTCTTTCCCAACAAACCGCGCGGCAAATTCGCCGGCAAGCCGCTTCAATTTCCCGCCATGCTTGAAACGCGCAAGAAATTCGCGCCGCTTTTTGTTACAATCTGGTTGGCGGTGATCACGACCATCATTATCGCCTTTACCCAACCGCGCGAAGGACTGCTTTAATATGGCTACGACGCAGATTATCCGGGTTATTTATCCGCTGGCAAATGGGCGAATGGTTTTGCGCGTCGATGACGACTGGAATCGCGACGTCGCAGCCGTGTCGGTGGACGCGGGCCGAACGACTTTTGAGTTTCACTACAATACGGCCAAGCCGTTTTTCTATTTCAAACCGTGTATTGTTGATCCCAGCGGGTTTCATTGGTCGATGGGAAGTAATTATCTGGCGATCGTCAATGCGCGGGAACCGAAAGAAATTTATCCGTATTTTTTTAGCAATGCAACGGGCACGATTTCCGGGCCGATCGATTTTTATTCGCAACGGTTGGCGGTATCGCATCGCCTGCGGATTTATTTTCCGCCGGGCTATGATGAGAACACGCTGAAGCGCTATCCGGTTTTGTATATGCACGACGGCAATAATCTGTTTATTCCCGACGAAGCTTTTATTAATAATGAGTGGCAGATTGATGAAACGATGGATCGCCTCGATGCAATGAACATTGTTGACAAGGTTATTGTGGTCGGTATTTATCCGCATGATCGCATGTTCGAGTACACTTTGCCAGGATATGAAGGTTACGGCCGCTTTGTTACGGAAGAGTTAAAGAAAGAAATCGATGCCGGTTTGCGTACGCTGACCTCGCCGCAACACACGGCGGTAATGGGCTCTTCGCTCGGCGGCGTGGTTTCGCTTTATTTGGCGTGGCAACACCCGGAGGTTTTCGGGAAGGCCGCGTGTTTGTCGAGTACCTTCACCTATCGCGATAATTTACAGCAACGCATTACGGCGGAATCCAAACGCAATATTCAAATTTACCTCGACAGCGGCTGGCCGGAAGACAATTACGAGGTGACCCGCAGCATGCGCGATTTATTGTTGGAGCGCGGCTATGAGTTTGGCAAAGATTTATTGTATTTCGCCTTCCCGGAAGCATTGCACAGCGAAACCTACTGGGCTACGCGCAGCCACATTCCGTTTCAATTCTTTTTCGGCAAAATGCCGGGTTTTAAAAAGTAAATCGTAAGTGTTGGCGCTGCTTCGACGAATTGAATAGTCCAAATGTGGAAGAAATGCGCACGCTGCGCGATTGGATGTAAGTATATGAACGCGGCAGCGACGAAACTTGGCAAAAAGATGACGAACTTTTTGGAGAATTGAGCATGGCAGACTGGAACCCGTTCACGCGTGTAGCCAATTTGCGCAAGGCCAAACCGGCACGCCAGAGTGATGATGATTCTTTGGGCCGCATTCCACCTGGCCAATATTTGACGACGAAATTTCCTGTGCTCACTTACGGCGAGACCCCGCGCATTAGTTTGGACGATTGGCGTTTCAAAGTTTGGGGCTTGGTGGATAATCCCATTGAGTTGAATTGGCAGGAGTTTCGTGCCTTGCCGACAAAAGAAATTATTTGTGATTTGCATTGTGTCACCCGCTGGAGCCAACTCGGCATGAAGTGGGAGGGCGTGCCATTTAGCGAAATTGCCAAGCTCGTGCAGCCGCAACCCGCCGCGAAATTTGTCATGCAACATTGCTACGGCGGCTATACGACGAATTTGCCGATTGCAGAAATGTATGCAGATGATGTGCTCGTCGCGTATAATTACGACGGTAAGCCCTTGCCGACTGATCACGGCGGCCCGGTGCGCATGTTAGTGCCGAAATTATATCTATGGAAAAGCGCCAAGTGGCTAAACGGCCTCGAATTCATGCCGAAAGATAAACGCGGCTTCTGGGAGAATTACGGCTATCACAACCACGGTGATCCATGGACGGAAGAACGGTTTGGATAATGGCGGGCTTCGAAACTTTAGGGTCATGTATATTGTTTATAAATATTTTTAATCCTTATAGAAAATGCTGCAATGGTTTGTTATGAAAGCCATTGCGGCGATTGTGTTTTTACCGCACTGGAGCTTGGCTGAATAATAGGTTGGTATGCTTGCTTTTTGTGCGGCCGCGCTTTATCTTTTTTTTGTGAATTCATCAACACCACCTCAGCAACCCAAAAGCGTTTTACTCGTTGCCTACTATTTCCCGCCGCTCGGCATGGGTGGCACCCAACGTGTCGCCAAGTGGGGCAAGTATTTTTTGCGGCTCGGTTGGGAGGTTACCGTCATCACCGTCAAACCCATTGCCTATTTCGCTTTCGACGAGTCGTTGCTCGATGAGTTGAAAGGCGCGCGCATCATTCGTACTGATTCGCTCGATCCGGCGCGGTTGCTGTATTTATTCCGCCGGAAAAAAGAGCGCACCGCTGGTGGAAAGGAGGGGAGCACGAGTTGGTTGTATTGGTTTCTCATTCCCGACGCGCGCATTCTCTGGCTGCCGTTTGCGCTTTGGCACGCTTGGCGAGAGATTCGCCAACAAAAAATTCCTTTCATCGTCACCTCCGGGCCGCCGCATTCTTCCCACTTTGTTGGCTGGATGTTGTCGAAACTCACCGGCGTCAAATGGGTGAGCGATTTCCGCGATAGTTGGCTGCAGGGAAATCTGTTGCCAACGCCGACGGCATTGCATCGCTGGCTGCATCGTGTGATGGAAAAACGCATTCTCACCGATGCGCACGCGGTGACTGCCACTTCGCAAATGTTGGCCGAGTCGCTTGCCAGCACGGGCCAACGCCAAACCGGTACAACGCATTTTCTCCCGAACGGTTACGACGCAGATGATTTTGCCTCGCCGCTTTCCAAAACCGATGAACGTTTCGATGTCGCCTATGTTGGCGCGATTTCCAGTTTTGCTGATCCGTACACGCTGCTTGAAGGCTTTCGCTTGTTCGTCGAAACCGCGCAACTTTCACCAGTGGAAACGCGGCTGCATTTTATCGGCGCCGACGTCACCGGCCAGCTGGCGGCGCGTGTGCGCGAAAATCATCTCGACGAATATGTGAATTGCAGTGGTTACCTGCCGCATCACGAAGCGATTCACGCGTTGCGCCAGGCGGATTTGTTGGTTTATCTCGTTCGCCCCGGCAGCTTTCCCGCGTTGATTCCAGGCAAAACTTTTGAATACATGGCCGCCGGCAAGCCGGTGCTGGCCATCGGCGACTGCATTGAAGGCATGCAATTG
>CAYUVM010000405.1:0-4806 GCA_964447935.1 uncultured Cytophagia bacterium
TGTATACGGAGGGGCAATTGGCAGCATCGACTAAAACCCTGCATCTCTTTGTTTAGCGTTGCGCATCCCCATTAACCCATACTAAATTAGGAGTGAGGAAATTATGCAAAAAGCGACAAAGCTGGGTTGTCTTGTTGCGTGTTTGTTCCTGCTTCCGGCATTGCTGCATGCGCAGGGCGTCAGCACGGCAGCGATGAACGGCACTGTGATGGACAACAAAGGCCAGCCGCTGCCGGCCGCCAATGTGGTGGCCGTGCACAATCCGAGCGGTTCGATTTCTGGCGCCGCGACCCGCGTGGATGGGCGTTTTAACATCCCCGGGGTGCGCGTTGGCGGGCCGTACACCGTCACAGCGTCGTTGATCGGCTACAAGGCTCAGAAGCAAGAAAACGTCTATTTGACACTCGGGCAGGATTTAAAAATCGCTTTCGTCCTGGCCGAAGAAGCGGTCGAGTTGGGCGAAACCGTGACTGTGGCCGAACGCTACGAAATTTTAAGCGCTTCCCGCACCGGTGCCGCGACCAATATTGATGCGGTCGAAATTAAGCAATTGCCGACACTGAATCGCAGTGTCTCCGATTTCGCCCGCTTGACGCCGCAAGCCGGCACGAACCTCAACTCGTTTGCGGGCCGCAACAATTTGTATAACAACCTCACCATCGACGGTTCGGTGTTCAACAACGTTTTCGGCTTGGCCTCGGAAGTCGGCGGCCAGACGAATTCGCAGCCGGTTTCGCTGGATGCGGTTGAAGAAATTCGGGTTTCCATTGCGCCGTATGATGTGCGTCAGGGCGATTTCACCGGCGCCAACATTAGCGTTGTCACCAAATCCGGCAATAACCGCATACAAGGTTCGGCTTATTCCTATTTTCGCAATGAAGACTTGATTAGCGATAAGTTGGCCGGTGTATCCATCGCCAATCCGGATTTTTCGAAACGTATTCTTGGTCTGAGCCTCTCTGGACCGATATTGAAAGATCGCGCCTTCCTTTTCGCCAATGCGGAATTTGACCGCCGCGGCGATCCGGGATCGTCCTTCCGTGCGAAAACCACCGCCAGCGAAACCGGAGCTGATGTTGCTAACGTTTTGTCCTCGGATCTTGATCGTCTGCGTAGTTTTGTGAACAGCAAATTTAGTTTCGATCCCGGCGATTATCAGGGTTATGACCTTGACACGCGCAGTGACAAAGTCGCGGTTCGCTTCGATTATAACATCAACCAAAGCAACCGGCTGATGCTGCGTTACAACTATCTGAAATCGAATCGCAATGTGCCGTTGTCGAACTCCGGCGCTTCCGGTGGCCGGCAACCCAGCTCGGCGCGCCTGCCGTTTGCCAATTCGAATTACTTCATCAATAATAATTTCAACTCATTTATTGGCCAATTGACCTCGACGCTCGGTTCGAAGTACTCGAACGAATTTACCGTCGGCTTTACCGCCCTGCGCGATTTTCGCAGCAGCGACTCCCCTATCTTCCCGTTGGTCGATATCGAAAACGGCGCCGGCAGCACGATTACGACGTTTGGTTATGAGCCGTTTACGCCAAACAACTTGTTGGATTCTGACATTTTCCAAATTTCCGACAATTTTTCAGCTTACTTCGGCAAGCACACGTTTACGATTGGTACCGCGCACGAGCTTTATTCGTTTAAGAATGGTTTCACGCCCGATTTCTATAGCCGCTACCGTTTCCGGACGATTGATGAATTTATCAATCACGTCAACGGCACTCCGGTCAACGGCGTGATTCCGCAACCGACCGTGTTCTCCATTCAATATTCTGCAGTGAGTGGTGTCGAAGTGCCGTTTGCTGAAATTGGCGCTTTGCAGGCCAGCCTCTATGCGCAAGATGAGTTTCAGGCCAGCCCCAAACTGAAGCTGACGCTTGGTCTGCGTATGGATGTGCCGATTTTCACCAAAGATCTTCCGGCGAATCCAGTCGTTTCTGCGTTAACCTTCGCCAATGGCGAGAAGATTGATGTCTCGAAACTGCCGAATGCAACGCCATTGTGGTCGCCGCGTCTTGGTTTTAATTTTGACCCGCGCGGTGATCGCTCGGTGCAAGTGCGTGGCGGTATCGGCGTCTTCACCGGAAAAATTCCGTTTGTGTGGGTCTCGAACCAGGCCTCGAACAACGGCGTTCTCTTCGGTGCAACCTCGGTGACCGGCAACGGCACAACCGTGTTGAGAGACCCCGCCACCGGCAAGAACATTACATTTACGCCAGATTATAAAACCTACGTGCCCACCAATGTGACGCTGCCGGCGACGATCCTCGTTAACGCAACGGCGGAAGATTTTAAATTCCCGCAAGTGTGGCGCAACAACCTGGCGGTGGATGCCCAACTTCCCTTTGGCCTCATCGGCACGCTGGAAGGCATTTACTCCAAAGACCTGAATGCGGTTTTCCATCGGAATGCGAACTTTGATGCGAAAGTAGGCAATTTTGCCGGCGCGGACAATCGCCCGCGTTATGCCAATACTGACGCTGGTATTCGCATTAACGATAACATTACGAACGCGATCATTCTCGACAACACGAGCGAAGGTTTCCAATACACCCTCACCGCGGAACTTCGGAAACAGTTCTCGCGTGGTTCTGCCAGCTTGGCCTACACCAACGGCAAGTCTCGTGACTTGACCAGTTCGGTGAGCGCCATCGCGGCAACCTCGTGGAGTACCAACCAAATCGTGACGAGCCCCAATGATCCGGTTCTCGCATTTGCGTCGAACCACCAAACCCATCGCTTGGTAGGAACCGCTTCTTATCGTTTGAATTATCTCGGCTTGGCCGGAACAACGGTGTCGGCCATTTACGTGGGCGGCCCGGTAACCAACAACTTGGGCTTCCTGACGCCGAATTACACCTACACGTATGCGGGCGATATGAACGGTGACCGCATTTCGGGTAATGACCTCAGGTACATCCCCCGCGACGCTTCGGAAATCTCGCTGGAGCCGAACGGAACGACGGACACGCGTACTGCGGCGCAAATCTGGGAACAACTTGATGCTTACATCAAGCAGGATCCATATTTGAGCAAACATCGCGGCGAATACGCCGAGCGCAGTGGCGCACAAGCGCCGTGGACGGGCCGTCTCGATCTCGCGCTCAAACATGAGTTTTTCAAAAATGTCGGCGGTCAACGCAATGGCTTGGAAGTCAGCTTTGAGTTGGTGAATTTTGGCAACCTAATAAAATCCGATTGGGGCGTCATCCAAACCCCGATTACCACCTCACCTGTCTCCTATCGCCGTTACGACGCGGCGGCGAACAGGCCGGTCTTTACCATGCCGCTGGTTAACGGCCAGCCGTTGACCAAAACGTTCCAGAACGATCCGACGTTGAATTCGCGCTGGCAAGCGCAGTTTAGCTTCCGGTATTCGTTCAATTAAGCGGTCAGTATAGTTTGGCCACGTTAAATTAGCCACAGAGCACGCAGAGATTTACGGCATTTTTTCTATTCATACGCAGTGATCTCTGTGGCGGTATTTTAACTTAACATGGTCAAGATAGTTTGAAATGCCAAGGCCCCGCCAAATCTGACGGGGCCTTTTTATTTGATGCCATTAAAAAAGCCGATGCGGCTGACCACCGATCGGCTTTTTTAGTTTTTGCAAAATGAAGGTCAATACGTCATTCTAAAAACTCAAACGGTATAATTGTAAGGATCCCGGGGTTGAAAAACATTCAGCTCGCGTTTGCGTTCAAAGAGTTTCACCAGCAGCACACCTGCCACAAAGCCGCCGATATGGGCGAACCAAGCTACATTGTCGCCGCCGATGCTGGCGCAACCACCCAAACCGTTGGTGAGTTGCGTCAAAAACCAGAAGCCCAACACAAACAACGCCGGAATGCGGAATGTGGTGAGCAAAACAATGATCGGCACCAAAATCAAAATGCGTGCGCGCGGAAATTTAACCAAATAGGCGCCGAGCACGCCGCTGATGGCGCCGCTCGCGCCGATCATCGGCTCGTCCGAATTGGGCATCATCACAATGTGTGACATCGTAGCGGCAATGCCGCACAGCAGATAAAAAACAATATATCGTTGATGCCCCATCAACCCTTCAATATTATCGCCGAAAATCCACAGATACAGCATATTGCCGAGCAGATGCATCCAGCCGCCGTGCAAAAACATCGCCGACAACAGGCCGGAGAGGTGCGTGCCAGCCATAATCTCGGTGGGAATCGCGCCATATTCATGCACAAAAGCATCCACATCCGGCCGTGAAAGCTGATAGAAAAAAATGGCAATATTGCACAGGACCAGCCCATAATTGAAATAGGGCGTTAACACGCGCGGGTTGTCGTCTTTAAGCGGAATCAATTTTCCCTCCTCGGAGAAAATGAAGCTTCACTGCGGCGAAATTTGGTTTGTGCAAAACGCCGCGCTGCGGGTGAAGCGAAAGAACGGCCATCACAGAATAGCAATTTTTCGGTTGGAAAACAAGGGGATTTTTCCGCTATGCCGGCTTCTGTAGTTCAGCGTTTTGTCCGGTAATAATAACAGGCGGGCTTACGGCGTTAAATTCTTCTATGCAAAGTGCATAGCGAGGCCCGGCGACGCGCCACAGAATTGAATGAGACTTTTCACAAATATCAGAAAGGAAGTCACGATGTTACATTCCTTTAAGCGATTGCACGCCATGATTAAGTTCTTGCAATATTTAAACAAAACTACCAGCCTTGCCCTGATGTTGGGCATTACTATCCTAAGTTTTACGGCGGCCGCGCAAACGATTCCAAGCACCATTTCCGTTACCGCCAAAATCAGTACCGGCGCCGTGAAAGGCGATGC
>CAYUVM010000406.1:0-4761 GCA_964447935.1 uncultured Cytophagia bacterium
AAATCGAAGAAGTGAAAGAATTGGGTTTTGAAGTTAAAGGCGAGGGGCTCGCGTCGCTAACCAGTGCGCGCGACGAGTTGGTGCAGAAAATCAAAAAACCGTTGCTGGCAGCTTACGAGCGCCTGCGCAATCGCTACAAACGCGCCATCGTGCCGGTGAAAGATGACAACTGTCTCGGCTGTTTCATGAAACTCCCCACCTCCATCACCGCGCACGGCCGGACGGACAAAGAAGTGCTGGTTTGCGAAAACTGCGGTCGGATTCTTTATTGGTTGACGTGAGCCTTGAGTCGTTTTGGTATCCGAATTTATTGCAGCTACAAGATAGTGACGCAAATTCGGATATTTTTTTTGGAAAACCGGGTAAACGCTTCACATCGTCCGCTCATAAATGCGATAGCGTTTGTAAATCTCGGCGCCGAGAAGTTTCATGCCGCGGTTGATGAGCGCGTTGTTTTCCAGCGTCCAGGAAAATTCTCCTTGATGAAATCCGGCGGCAGCGTTCCGGCGAAAAGTTTCCGTGTACAGCGCGGCGCCGATGCCGCTGTTGGTTTGCAACCGGCGGATAACGCCGAGGGTGACCACACGCACGTGCTTGATCGCACGTTTGTGATAAAGCACTTTGAGCAGGCCGAACGGCAACAAGCGGCCATTGATTTTTTTCAACGCGACATTATAATCCGGTATTGAAAGGGAAAATCCCACCGGTTCGCCATCCTTTTCCACCACCAAAACCAAACGCGGATCGACCGCCGGTTTTAAATCCGTGGCCAAAAATTCAAACTCGGCGTCGGTCATCGGTACGAAACCCCAATTATTGCTCCAGGCGTCATTGTAAACTTTTTTAATGATTTCCACTTCACTCCAGAAATCCTTCATACTGATTGTGCGTAACTGAATATTTTCCTCTTTCAAGACTTTTTCGCCGACCCGCTGGATTTTCGGATTAATACCGTGTGCGTCCGTCATCCACCACGCGTATAAATCCATCGCTTTGCCAAATCCCGCCTGCTCAATCAAATCCACATAATACCGCGGGTTGTAAGTCATCAAGATCACCGGCGGCATCTCGAAACCTTCGACGAGCAAGCCCCAAGTGTCATTACTGGAATAATTCGCCGGGCCGCGCAGCGTCGTCAGCCCTTTGGCCCGCGCCCAATCCGCGACTTTTTCCAGCAGCGCCGTCGCCACGGCCGGTTCATTGATGCTTTCAAAAAAACCAAAAAAGGCGCAGCGTTCGTGATGAAAATTATTATGATTATGATTCAAAATCGCGGCAATGCGGCCGACAGTTTCGCCGTCACGCCGCGCGAGGAAAAAATCGGCTTCGGAATGCAGGAAGAAGGGATGATGCTTTTTATCGAAGATTTTTTTCAAATCCATAATCAGCGGTGGCACCCAATACTGATCATGGCGGTAAATCTTCCATGGCATGAGCATAAACTCGCGCTGCTCACGGGAATTGGTGACGGGAATGATTTCGACTTTCGACAAATTTTTTCTTCCTCACTTAGCCATTACGCAGCTTTGGTCTCAAACTAAAATACAACAAACGCCGCAGGTCAAGAAAATGCTACACAATAAAAACCACAATGGCAGAATAAGACTACGCGATCAAACCAAACTCGCGGCCTATACGGCCAAACACCTGCAGCACATGATCCAGCTCGGCCTCGGTGTGCGTGGCCATGTAACTGGTGCGAATGCGGCCCTGTCCCGGCGGCACCGCGGGGGTGATGACCGGGTTCGAGAAAATCCCGTTATCATAAAGCATTTTCCAGAAGGCGAAAGTTTTCATATCATCGCCGATCAGCAGCGGAATGATCGGCGTCTCCGATTTGCCGGTGTCAAAACCGAGCGCGTCAAAACCGGCTTTCATTTTACGCGCGTTTTTCCACAGGCATTCGATGCGTTGCGGCTCCTGCTCGATGATGTCCAGCGCGGCCAATACCGTCGCGGTGGCGGCCGGCGGCATGCTCGCCGAAAAAATCAGCGCGCGCGAATGATGCTTGATGTAATCGATTACGTAGGCATCCGCCACGATAAAACCGCCGATGGAGGCGAAGGACTTGCTGAACGTTCCCATCACAATATCCACTTTGTCTTCAAGCCCGAAATGCTCGCCGGTGCCGCGGCCGTGTTTTCCCAGCACACCGATCGAATGCGCGTCGTCCATCATGACTCGCGCGCCATATTCTGCCGCCAGACTGGTTAACCGCGGCAGGTCGATGATATCGCCCTCCATGCTGAACACCCCGTCCGCCACGATCAGCTTGCCGTCGGATTTTGGGTATTTTTTCAGCAAGCGCTCCAGGTCATTGAAGTCGTTGTGCTTGAACTTAACCATCTTGCCAAATGCAAGGCGGCAGCCATCCACAATACTGGCATGATTGGCGCGATCGGTAAAAATCAAATCGTCTTTGCCGACAATGGTGGCGATGGTGCCGAGATTGGTTTGAAAGCCGGTCGAAAAACAAAGGGCGGCTTCCCGTTGCATAAACTTGGCGAGCCGGCGTTCCAATTCTTCATGCAATGCCAAGGTGCCGTTTAGAAAACGCGAGCCGGTGCAACCTGAACCAAAATCTTCCACGGCTTTGACGTCCGCAGCCTTAACCCGGGGATCCTGCGTCAGGCCAAGGTAGTTGTTCGATCCGACCATGACGAATTTTTTTCCGTCAATCGTCACTTCAGAATCAGCGCCGGATGCAATGGCCTTAAAATAAGGATACCACCCTTCGGTTCTCGCCTGTTGCGCGCGCGTGAAGTTGCGACACTTTTCAAAAAGATCCAAACCTAACCTCCTCAGTTGATGACTGGCTATAAAGTCTATCGGGATGCTTTTTTAGAGAAATTATGACTTTTTTGCAATAAATGTCAAAATTTTTAAATTAGATAAATATAAGGACTGGCCGTTTCGAAAGCAAGATTTATTCAGGCCGAAATTTTTGCCGGGAAAATTAGCTTGACTTTCAGGCAAAAAATGCTAATTTACTACCTGGCTTCGCGAGAGGCCAAAAATTAAATTTTTATAATTTTGGAGAAACAGCCTGTGAATGACATGAACGAAATGCCAGGGATGGAAAACTCCGCCAAAGCGGGAAACGACGGCGGTGAGATGGCGTATTGTGTCAAATGCCGTAAAAAAAGCCCGATGGTGGAAACACAGCGGGTCACGATGAAAAACGGCCGGCCCGCCGTCAGCGGCAAATGTGGCGTCTGTGGAACCGGCATGTATAAAATTCTATCGCAAAAATCGTAATTCAACGATATTAGCAAGGTTGCACTAAAAAGGCGAACGTCGGTTGTACAGTTCGCCTTTTTCATGCTGGCTCAATTTCCCGGGGTGATAACTTTTGCCTGAGTGAAACCCAGGCTTTGGAGTTGCTTGGCCATTCGCGTGGCACGCCCTTCTGTATAATATTTGCCGACTCATACCCGCCATTGATTGCCAACCGGCTGCACAAAATTGTTCACTCGCTGCGCGCGCAGATCAAAAGCGAGTTGATCGGCTTCGTCGGCGCGGTTGAAAATTCCAACCTGCACAGTGTATTCATTCCGTTTGACTTCACCCCGCGGTGCCCGCGGGGATCCGGAGGCGGGTTCTTGCGAATCATTGCGACCACCCTGCCCCTCTGAGCGGTCAGAACGATCGCTGCGGTTTTCCTGCCCCGACTCGGGAAGATCGTCACGCCGGCTGGGCGGTTCGCTATTATCGGTTTTGGTGCAACCTCCCAAAATGATTAGAATCAGGCTAACCCCCAAAAACGGCCGAAAAACTTGACCCCATAACCTGCGGCTACGATAAAATAGAAAATTCATTCTTCCGATTAGGGTTTAGCTTCCTGTTTGATAACTGCGGATTCAAGTTCATAGCGGCTGTTCAGGTATTTGCGGATGCTTTCAGCTTGCCGCTTGGTTTTGTTGTTGCCGACACAAACAAACAATTTTTTGTTCGGACGCAGCACAACAAAACTGCGTGTCTGGGCGGCGCGCAACTGTCCGGCGAGGTAGTAGGCTTCAGCCTTCTTGGCAAGATCGAAGCTGTCGACTAACACCGTGTAGCCTTCATAACTCTCCACAAAATCGGCCGAGGAATAGGCAATCGGCGGCGGCAGCTTGTTAGGCGCTTTTTCTTTCGTTGGTTCTTGAACACAACCTACACCGGTAACAGCGCTAATCAACCACGCGACAATGGTAAACTGAAAACCTTGTTCCCTTCGTGAATTCTCACCTCGGATACGCATTTTACCTCCCATTGTTTATCGAAGTTCTATTTTTTCGGCGGCGCGAGCACCGTTAGATCTTCAAAGCCATAAGTTTTCAACGTATTCAACATGCGCGCGGCGCGCGGGGCGGAAACATATTGGCCAACGCACACGAGGTACTGGCCGCCGCTTGACAAAATAAAATTGTTGATATTGCGGCGGCGCAAATCTGCCGCCAAGCCGCCGGCTTGTTCGCGGGTTTTGAAACTGCCCACCAGCACGGTATAATATTTTATACTCGGGGTCACCGGAATTGGACGGTCGCCCAGCCCCGGTGGGGTTTGTGTCGGCGGCCGGTTCGCGCAGCCGCTGCCCGGATCGGCCGGACCGCAGGAACGGATGCTGCCCAGCCCGGCGACGATCATAATAATCATTAAAATAAAAATCCAAGTCAAATCCGGCGGTTTCGCCGGCGGTTTATCGGCCATATTCTCGCTGTCTCCAACCACGCGCCGTACTGGCACTACACATGGCGAATTTCTCTTGGTGCGGGTTCA
>CAYUVM010000407.1:0-4742 GCA_964447935.1 uncultured Cytophagia bacterium
GAAGATAATTTAACCTACGACGAGCCGCCGCCGTGGTACACACCGGCGCGGCACAATCTCGGCGCGGTTCTGCTCGAAGCCGGTCGCGCAGTTGAGGCGCAGAAAGTTTACGAAGCGGATTTGCAGAAATATCCGGAAAATGGCTGGGCGCTGTTTGGCTTGCAGCAAAGTTTGCTCGCGCAAAAGAAAAACGCCGAGGCGGCAGCAGTAAAAAAACGTCTCGACCAGGCGTGGGCCGGTGCGGATGTCACGCTCGCTTCGTCACGTTTTTAATAAAGCTGTTCGTTGTAACGCCTTCAGACGTCGAACATTGAGCCGAGTAAAAACGCCTGAAGGCGTTACCACAAACACTCCGGCAGCTTACAAATTGTACAGGCAAAAAACAGCAATGGATTTTACCGGCAAAGTTGTGGTGGTTACCGGCGGCACGGGCGCGTTGGGCCAGGCCGTCACCCGGGCTTTTTTGCAGGCGGGCGCGCGTGTCGTCGCCACTTACACGCGCGAGGCGGAATTTAACGCGCTCAAAGAAAATGTCAGCATGCATGAAAACCTGCTCGGAATTAAAACCAACGTACTGGATGAAACCAGCGTGCAGGCGATGATCGAACAGGCGGGCCGCCTCGGCAGCCTCGACGTTTTGGTGAATACGGTTGGCGGTTTTCTCGGCGGCGTGCCGGTTGCTGAAACCACTTTGGAGCAGTTTGATAAAATGTTCGCGCTGAATTTGAAGTCGGCGTTTCTTTGTTGCAAACATGTTTTGCCGTTGATGCTGCAACAACGCCGTGGCCGGATTATCAATATCGGCTCGCAAGACGGGCTGCACGGCGGCGAAGGTCTCTCCGTTTATGGCGCCTCGAAAGCCGGTTTGATTAATTTCACGCAAACATTGGCCGCCGAAGGCAAACGCCACAACATTACCGCCAATGCCGTCATTCCGGGCGTCATCGACACCCCCGCAAACCGGCAGGCGATGCCGAGCGCTAATTTTGCCGAATGGGTGACGCCGGCAGCCGTGGCGCAAACGATTTTGCTTTTGGCTTCGGAGACGGCGCAGGCGATTAACGGCGCAACGATTCCGGTGGGATGATAAATTGTGAAGGGATTATTTCTGGGCGACAACACGATGGTTTTACGCATGGCGCCCCTATCATCGCCATGCGCGATTGCTTCCATTTTTATTGTGGTAAAATCATCTTTCGCGTTTCTCAACAAACATCGACGTGCAATTGCTAAAAATAAAGGCCACTGGAATGACCTGGGACTTACATCGAATTTAGGGCGCAAATGACAATATTTCCTCAACCGGACGCCGCAACGCGCGCAACCTGGGAGTTCCTTCCTGATGCAGACGGAACAAGAATACATCGGTCATTTCATCAAGAGGAGCAAAGAGTTCAAGATATGGGGGTAACAATTCGTCAAATATCCTTAAAGCTCTGGCGGACAGAGTAGCAGGAGCATGCTTTGCCCGTGCATGAATCGCGGTGATCACGGTGATGGGTTGCAGCCCGATGCCGCGACTGGTCGCCGTCAGCCAAACTCTTTGCAAGGCGCGTCCGCCTTGAAAGTAGCGATTTTCTTCCTTTCCTCCGACCAACAATAAACCAACGGCCGAGGCGCAATTGATCCATTTTCGTGTTACTGTTCCCAGTGCCCCGCCTCCTCCAAGACGACCGATTGCTGCCACCACTCGAGGCCTGGCGACAAGCTCCATCGCCGCCCGATCGACATTTGAGAGCTCAAGGCTGCGCACGTCAATACCATCGCGCGTTCTTTCTGCTTCTTCCGGACTCCATCTCAATTCACCCATCAAATCGGCATGGAATTCAGGTTCCAACATCACAATACGATCGATTTGCCCAAGCACCTTTCCAATCGCATGCAATTGGTCAGGACTGGTTAATAGCCGCAATTCAGCATTTGCCTCTCGCGCGGCCTTCATCAAGACTTCGGTGTTTTGTTCGGAAAGTGTCGAGCGTTGGCCCATAAGCCGGTTGGTCATTCGCGTCTTGATCTGATCAAATAAAGGATCTAGTGTCGTTTGCCTTTTCGATTGTTTCCAATCAATTTTACAAACCAAAGTCGATTCTGGCCCTTCGGGAAAAAGCTCGCACGCCATCTCAAGGCCAAGAGAAGGTGCGGTCAGAAACATATTTTCCGCCGCCGCGCCCAAGGCGAGCTGACTGTACCAGCCACGAAAGTCCAGCGCGGCCCCAGCGCGTTCGGGAACCCGGTAACATTCCAATTGCCGATTTCGAAAAACAAAACGCCATGGCTGGCAGTTTCCGCCGGACGGCGCCAGTGCCGCGAAGCCTACTAATGTTTTAACTGTGGCCGTTTCGTCAAGATGAGAAACATCAGTCTTTCCTGACGCTGTGTCATCTTCAACTGCATGGGAAAGAGCAGAATCCAGCTCTGCTCGACGTCGTTTCGGCGTTGGTGCCCAAGCGGTTTGGTCTGCAATCAAATCGCAGAGATCAACATAGAAGCGCCCGGAAGCATTCATCTGCCCCAATAAAATGCGCCGGGCTGTGTCAGCCACCAGCGCCCCGCCCATCGTCACCGCCGAGGCTAACTGCGGCCAAGTGACAATCGTCTCCTCGATCTCCACCAACGACGCCAGCATCCGTTCCGAAAGTCGATCTGGATCCAAAATGTCCAGCACGTACGGCACCTTGTCTTTGGTCGTCAAACCACTCAAGCTTTTGGCATCAACTTGATCTAGCAAGCCGTGAAGAACGGGGCGATTTGGTTCGCGATCAAAGCGCTCGACATCCAGCAGACCTCGGTCGCTGGTGCTCATCACCACCGGAATGCCCAACTTTCGCGCGTGTTCCCTCGCCAGCACCTTCATCCGCAAGTCATCGCATTCCTCAACCAGCAGATCCAAACGTCCTTCAGTGTTTAAAAAAGCGTCGAGATTACTTTCTCGCAAGCCTTCCGGGAAAATCTGAATGTTGAGATAGGGGTCCATTTCAAAGAGTCGTCGCGCCGCCAGAACGACTTTCAAGACACCAACTTCATGAACGCCGGCGTCGAGGCGATTCATATTGGACAATTCCAAATGATCAAAATCCGCCAACCGAAAGGTTCCGCCAATCCCCTCACGCGCCATGGTGTCAAGCGCCGTGCGGCCCACGGAAAGGCCGACCACTCCGATGCGTGCCGTCGCAAGACGGCGCTGCTCCTCCGGCGTAATCAGAAAAAGATTGCGATTGCTCCGAAGTTCTTTGAACTCCAATTCGGGAAGCACGTGAACAAGGCGGCCGGACCAGGGATAGTAAACCCACGTCCCGTATTCTTCGGCTACCATATCACGAAGATGTTCATCGACGAGAACATCTCGATCTTTAGCCGTCAGTTTGTCTTTTTCGGTTGGCCGCCGGGTCACCAGGAGTTCAGCAAGTTGAAGGCGTAGTGTATATTGAATCTGAAACACCAAGCCCTTTCTTTTCAAATCCTCTATGGCGCCGTGATCATCTGTTGAAGCGACGGAATAAAGCCTCGGCCTCCAAGCGGTTTCTGGATGTTGATTGAGTTTCTCTGGATCATTCAAGGATTGAGTGGCCATGCCTCTAACCTTCCCGGTCTTTTTTCGACTGCGGCTTTTATGCTGCGCATCGGGTTAATTGTCCAATTCACCTTTGCTCCATTCAATACAACACCCGCTGTCTGCTCCTCCGCCCATGCCGCCAAATCAGCCGGCCAGCGGCGCACATCACCGATCAGGATGTAAGATTGATAACGTTCATCCGGATAAGGGAATGGAGGAAATTCAGCAACAAGCTCTGAACCTAAAGTACAAAGTGCCTCAAGAGTATGCTGCGGACAAATAGTGAGGTAGAAACGAACTCTTGCCGCTTTGATCAGTGGAATAAAGGTACGAGCAAGATCCCCTGACAACCCATTTGAACGATATTCAGGATCAATCCACAATCCACCACATTGGATGATCCCTTGCGCGGATAGATTTAGTATGAAACTCTCCAAACGTTTTGTGTCCACATATTCCTTGAGCCATTCCAGTGCGGGGAGTTGGGCTGAGGAGTTTGGAAAATTAATATTCACACCACCAATCGGGCGGTGGTTAAGCCGCGCTTCAGCAACATAGGTTGCAAAATCGTGTCGGACATTTTCATGATGGCGATCCACACCTTCAAGCCGGCGTTTAATCAGGCTTTGATGCGCACATTCCCGATGCAGGTGCCATCGCTCCGGTTCAGAGCTGGCGCTGAAAACTTCTATGGTCCACGGTGTAAAAAGCTCGGCTCCAGGCGGAGGATAGAAGTCGGGGATTCTGCGAAAATTTGTTGCCTGTTGTGTCATTGGTCATGATCTCCCATGCAAACCACGAAGCCGGACTGGGTGCAAAGAATAACTTTGCTGGTTTTGAAATCTCTCGGCCCAAGTCCGGCTTTATACCTTTATCGCATCAAAATCATTTTTCTTGTTTCAACTTTTTCGCCTGCCCGCAATTGATAAAAATAAACGCCGCTGGGAACGCCCTGCGCCTGCCATTGGATTTGCTGCTCGCCGGCATTTTGCTTGCCATCAACCAGCGTGGCGATTTCTTGTCCGGCGAGGTTGAAGATTTTTAATGAAACGTAGCCGGCTTGCGCGAGCGAGTAATGGATTGTCGTGCTCGGATTGAAAGGATTGGGATAGTTTTGGGAGAGCGCATATTCAACCGGAATGTTGGCGCGTTCTTGCACGCCGGTCAACACACCAAGACGCTGGCGATA
>CAYUVM010000408.1:0-4739 GCA_964447935.1 uncultured Cytophagia bacterium
CTCGGGCGGAGGCCGAGCAAAGATTGTTTAAACGTGCCAAATCGTTGGCGGGTTCTCTGGGCGGTGAGCGGATCAACCACATACAGCGGATCAACCTGCCGCACGGTTTCGCCGGTGACGAAATCAAAATTAACCCAACCGGTGTTGATCCCGGCCTGAATGCCGCGCACGCGCCGGCCCCACAGCAACAACTCATCATAATACGGCGTGGCGTCGCCGAGGGTAAATTTTAACCACGGCAATCCCGCGGCAAGCACAAAACGATGGCGCGGCTGCAGCGCCGCGTCTTCGAGCGAGGTAAAATAAGCGGAAGCCGAATATTGCAACGCGCCGTTTTTGCCAAACAAATCGGCGCCGACATTATTATTGTTCAGCGTGATGCCGTTAAATTTTTCACGGCGGGACTCGGCGTAAACCACGCCTTCCACATTTTGGCGGGCAGCCGCCTCGACGGTTTGAGCGGTTTGACCGGAGACGCGAAACCGCCAATTCACCGGCCCGATCACGCGGCCGGCCTCATCCCGTGCCGAGATGGCCACGGTATGTTCGCCGGCGCTAATCGTCGTGGGCGTGAAAGAAACCACGACCGGTGAAACTTCCGCATTTCGCGTCACGTTTTTTCCATCCAGCAAAATTCGGATGGAAGCCGAATCAATCGCCGTCGCCGTCATGAACGAGGCGGAGATGACGACATCGCTGGCCGCCACCGCGCTGTTCGGCTCCGGGCTTAAAATCAGCAGTTCGGCTTCACTCTCTGCTGCTTCACTCGCGGCTGGGGTTTCTGCGGCGACCGGGCGATCCATTTTCTCGACTTTGTCCATGACGCGCGGCGAAACTTCGGCGGGCGGCTTATTTCCCGCGGGCGCAGGTTTCGCCGGGGTTGGGGGCACCGGTTGGTTCTCAATCCGGCTTTCGGTATTTTCGCGAATCGCGACTTCAACCGGCTGGCCAAACGGATTGCGCGCCGGATAATTGACCACGGAACGATCCGACAGCAGCGCCACCAAAAAGTATTGCAACACGGGCACGCGCACAATGCTGGCCGGAATTTGTCCAACATAACCCTGCGCCGCCGGCCGCATATCGACAAATTTAAACGCCGCGTCGCTGTTGGATTTATAATACAACCGCAGATAAATCACCGAGCGGCCCGGCGCCAGCACGCGCGCTTCAATCGTCAACGGCTGTCCGGCGGTGCCAGCGGTGGCGGGAAAGTGCTCGATTTGTTGCAGATTGGTCGCAGCGCTACCTTGTTGCGGTCGCGCTTGTAACGTGGCGGCAACCAGGAGCAACACTGCCATTCCCCAAAAAACAAAAAGATGGGTAAACTTAAATTGACTCCGCTCACTCCTACACCCCTGCACCAATGCGTGCATAAATTTTATTTGCATTATCCCTCGTCACCTCAAATCAAAAGATGAAGCGCATGGCGCAAAACGCAGAGTGCAAAGGAACAAGCAAAATGCCATGCTCGATGCGCCATGCGCTTTGCGTGTCTATTGATAACGGATTTTCAGTTTTTTCTTTTGGCCGTTTTGATCTTGAAATTCTATTTCCAGCTCGCCGCTGCCGCCGTCGTCGTTGGCCCAGCCCGGCATCTCGCCCGGCGTGGACGTGTGCGCTTCCGGCGTCTGGTTCGGCGCGCAAATCCCGGTCTGTCCGGCATTCACCAAAACGCTGCCGAGGCTGTTGATCAATTCCACCACGCCATCGAGGCAAATGATAATCATCTTCCCATCCGCAGTGAGCGCGGTATAAAAAATCGTGCCCTTGACCGCGGCAACACCGGACGGCGTTTCAATGCGAAAAGGCGCCGAGCCTTTCGTCACTTTGGCCCACAACTCGCCGATTTCCATGGAAATCGTTTTAACAATGCGCTGGCTGCCGGAGGCCGCGGCTTCACGCTTGCCATTGATCACGACTTTGGAATTGCTGCGGACCTTGAGCAGCGATTTGTCATCGGTGAAAACGATGGCGGCCAGCGCTTGATCGCCGGTGCGCACCTGCGTGCCCGCATGCAACCGCGCCCCGCGTGCGGCTTCCTGCCAGGTCTTCGCGTCCGCGCCGATTTGCACCGGCCCGCTGGTTTTCAGCACGAGCGCAATGTCTTTCTCCGGCGGCGCGGGCGAGGGGGTTCCGTTTTTTTCAGCCGCGGCAACCGCCAAACCTATAAACACAAAATAACATACTAACAAATAAGATTTACGCATATAGAATTCGTTTCCAGTTCATTCCACTTGCACGGCGACCGGCTTGATCGGCTGCGTGCGCAAAAGATTCAACAATTCGATCAACTCCAGGCGCCGGCCATTCATCGTCACGACCCCGGTGGGGCTAAATCCTTGCAACGGACCGCTTTCCGCAAACAACGCATTGAGGTCGCTGGAGTTCAAGACATTCAATAATTGTTGCAGCAACATATTGCTGCCGGGATTATTGAGCGAGCTGATTTGAAAACACCAGATTTCACTGGGCAACCGCGTTTCGCCGCTGGGGGCGTTGATGAGCGCTTGCACTTGCCAGTAATACGTTTTGCCGAATTGCAACGGCAGCCCCGCCGGCGGATAAATAAACGACGGCGTGCCGGCGAAATCAGTGCCGCGCTGCACCAGGCGCTGCAGACGCGGTTCATTCTGCATCACCTCTTCCGGACTCGAGTTACCGGGCAGCACTTCGCAGACCGTGAGCAAAAAACGCTCGGCATTGGAACTCCATTTGAATTGCGGCAGCAAACCAAATTGCGCGACACATTCGCTATTGCCCACCGGCGCGCCCGGTGAAACGAGATCAAGCGTCGTCGGGTTGAAAATGGTTAGTGTCTCCTGCCGGGTATCACGCACGGCATTCGGTTGACTCGCCTCGGCAATGCTCAGAGTAAAAGTGTAAGTACCGGCCGGCAATTTTCCCGTTTGCAAAACAGCATCGGTGATTTCCTGCACCGCCTTGTCGTTGTAATCAACTTGGCTGCGGCGCTTGAGTTCGTCATAAGTAACGTTGTAGATCGGTGGCGTGACAGCGATGGGCCGGGAGACGGCGCTCACAATCGGCGCTGCCGGAAAGCGGTCGCTGGTGAGTTGGAAGCTGATGATGACGTCAGTCGGCGCAGTGATGCCGGTAACCCGCAGATCAAACAAGCGCGACACACTGCCGCTGCCGGTGATATTAAAATCGGAAAGGCGAATGATTTGTGCATTTCTTAACTCCGGCGCCAAGGTCAGGGTCAAGCGGAGTTGGGCAAAGGCCGAAGTTTGCATCAGCAGCACCAGGAAGATGGCCCACCCGCTGCGAACAAGCATTCGTCCTGAAAACAACCTGCGGTCAATTTTCATAAATATCGTTCCTGAAGTGAGACACGCGATTTTCCTTTAATGTTAGTCGCATAAAATCCATTTTGCGGAAGTTTATTCTCGGGGTTGCAAAAAATGTGACGGCAAAGCAACATGGCCCCGGTTAATTTTTAAACCACCACGAAGGCACAAAGACACGAAGCCCGCCCTGCCAAAGCCATAGGCGGGCCAGGGAAAAGCTTTATGATATAGTCTTTTGCTTTTTTCGTGCCTTCGGGTCTTGGTGGTCAAAAAAACTTTCAGAAATTTATTCAGGAATTGAAGAGCAGCAAATATTGGGTTTGCCCGCAAAAAAAAGAGCTACCCGGCTTCTGCCCGGGTAGCTCTTAAAAAATAAGTGCGATAAACTTTATTGGTGTTGCGGCGTGGTGGCCGGGTTGACCGGCAGAACCGCGGGAATAGAAAGCGTGTCACCGGGATTTAAGCGGGAGAGATCGCGTTCCGGATTATATTTTGCGACCAGCCAAATCGGGACTTGATAAATGTCGTTGCAAATCTGCCAAATGTTCTGGCCGCGCCCAACTTTGTGGGTTTGCAGGGTATCAACGGTGTAGCTGGAAAAGAAATCTTCTTCAACGCTGCGTTGATATTCATCGCGCCGGCGCTGAAATTCTTCGGCGCTCACGCGATCATAACTTAACCGAATACGCTGGCCAATGTGAATATCCTGGCTGGGCCGCAAGCCGTTCAGCTCGCGCAAGCGTTGGGTGGAAATTTCCAGCCACGTGGCGTAATGCCCGAGCGTTTCATCCGCTTCGACGTGAATCCATTCCGATAGCGGCTCGGAACGCCGGCGGGGCGGCGCCGGCGCCGGACTCATCGTCACCTGCACTTCTCCCGATCCACCCACGACATTCGCGCCGTTGTTCACCACCGCCGGTTTGGCCGCCGGCTCAATATCCAACGTCACAATCGCTTCACGCTCGACCCGCGCCAGCGGCTCGATCTCGGCGTCACTGGGAGTAACATCTGAAGAGGCCGCCACGACCGGACTGCTAACATCCAGCGTTGGACCGGTGGCAGGAGCAGCGGGCGCTGAGGGTTCCACCGCCGAGGTAACGGGCGCCGGATTAATGCTTGCCAGCCGGTCGGCTTGCTTGAGGGGAATTTTCAAAATCTGGCCGCTATTGATGCGGGTATTTCGGCCCAAGCTATTGTATTCCGCCAGCGCTTCCACCGAAACATCATGGGCTTTGGCAATGGCCAACAAATTATCGCCGCGTTTGACGCGGTACCAATCGGATTTTATCTGTTCTTCATATTTCAATCCTGGATCGATGCGCGCGAGCAGGGCGCTGCCTTCGGCGTCCGGCAGTTTTGGCAGCCGCAAGGTGTAACCTTTCGGAATGCGGCGCTGCGAGTTGAGCACCGGCGGCCGCAACGCCGGATTCA
>CAYUVM010000409.1:0-4727 GCA_964447935.1 uncultured Cytophagia bacterium
CTCTTTGGCTTTGCATTCTCTGTTGTCTCGGTTTTCTCGGTGTTGCAAAGTCTTTGCTTTTTTGCAAAGATATCACTGGTAACAGGCTAACATGGAGGATGATATGAAAGTTTTTATCACTGGCGCAACCGGGTACATTGGATTTGCCGTCGCACAGGCATTGCGGCGAGCCGGAGATGAGGTTTACGGCCTGACGCGAAAGTCGGATAAAATTTCGCTGCTGCTGCAAAATGAAATTCGCCCGGTGATTGGCAGTATGCAACATCCGGCCAGCTATGCCCACCTTGCCGCCCAATGTGATATTTTAGTTCATGCGGCGGTCGATTCCCAGGAAAGTGATCGCGCCGGGCTTGAGCAAAAAACCATCGAGACCCTAATCGCCGCAGGGCAGCATGAGCCGAAACCGAAAATGTTCATTTACACCAGCGGCGTCTGGGTTTACGGCAATAGCGGCCGTCAACCTGTCGACGAAGCGACGCCGTTGACGCCGGCGAAATCAGTAGCCTGGCGGCCAGTGATGGAGCAATTGGTATTAAGCGCCACAACCGTGAGAGGCCTGGTGCTGCGCCCCGGCTGTGTTTATGGCAAACAAGGCGGCCTCACCGGCATGTGGTTCAGCCGCGCCTATTCAGGCCAAGCGCTCCAAGTCGTCGGCGATGGCGACAATTATTGGGCGATGGTTCATGTGGATGATCTGGCCGCGGCTTATATGCTCGCGGCGCATAGCCGCTATAGCAGAGAAATATTCAATCTCACCGATCATTCCCGCGCTACGACTCGCGAAATGGCCACCGCGGCAGCGCGCGCTTCAGGCAATAAAATTGATATTGAATTCATTCCGGTTGCCACCGCCGCAAAAACACTGGGCGACTTTGCGGAATGCCTGGCTTTAGATCAACACCTCAATTCCAACAAAGCCATGCAGCATTTAGGTTGGCAACCGCAACATCCCGGTTTTGTCAGCGAAGCGGAAACGTATTTTCAAGCGTGGAAAGCAGCGCAGAACTAAGGTTTGATTATCGCGTCTGAATGCGACGCGATTAAAAAACGCGAAAGAATAATCATGCTCAAGCTCCTCGAACCCTACAAGCCGCGTCCAATTCGTTTTATTGAACTGTGGGAAGAATCCGGCTGGCGCATGAAAGTTTATGGCATTGCCTATAATCGTGAGCTGCCCCGGCAAGAATTGATTGCAAGCGCGAAAAAGGTCGCACGCGAGCGTTTGCCGCAACCGGCCATTATGCCCAATCGCTACGGAGTTGGCTTTCTGGGTATTCACGATGGGCGCGGCGCGAACTTCGTCTTCGTTGATTGGTGGGCTGAGGAGAATGAATTACACCATCATGTGTATATTTCTCCCGCTGCGGAAACGCAACAACTCCGCTGCGCCTCGCCTGCGGACGCGCAAGCCTGCGTGTGGGATCTGTCCGTGCTGAGTTTCGAGCGCCAGGCCTGGCTCGAAACCGTATTGACCAATCCGGCGGGCGGCGATCTCGAAGCCTATTTGCAGCGCCGGCTGAATACCGAGGCTTAGAAGCATATAAACCTTTATGAACAAAACCTTTTTTTAAAATCCAAACCCAAGAGGGAGCAAATGAAATATTTTTATTCCGCTGTACTCATGCTGTTACTTGTGACTACCGCCTGCCAACAGCAGGAACAACAACCGCCGTCAACTCAGCCCCTCACCGATGCCGAGCTGCGCGAAAAAGCCAATAAACTCGCGCAGGAATTTATCATCATCGATACCCATGTCGATGTGCCCTACCGTTTGCAGGAAAAAATGGAAGATATTTCCGCGCGCACCGCCGGTGGCGATTTTGACTACACGCGCGCCAAAGCCGGTGGTCTCAATGCACCGTTCATGTCGATTTATGTGCCGGCCGCATACGAAGAAAATGGCGGCGCCAAGGCTTACGCCGATAAGCTGATCGACATGGTGGAAAAGTTTGAAAAAGATTGGCCGGACAAATTTGCCGTGGCCAAAACCGTTGCCGACGTGCAAAACCAATTCGCCAGAGGTTTGCTCTCCCTCCCGATGGGCATGGAGAATGGCTCACCGATTGAAGGCAAATTGGAAAACTTAAAACACTTTTATGAGCGCGGGATTCGTTACATCACGCTGGCGCATTCGAAGAGCAATCATATTTCGGATTCATCTTACGATCCCAACCGCCAATGGCAGGGCTTAAGCCCCTTCGGCAAAAAAGTCGTGGCGGAAATGAACCGGCTCGGCATCATGATCGACATCTCGCATGTGACGGATTCAACGTTCTATCAAGTGCTGCGCCTCACCCAAGCGCCGGTGATCGCGTCACATTCGTCCTGCCGCCATTTCACCCCGGGCTGGGAGCGCAATATCGATGACGCGATGATTAAAGCGTTAGCGAAAAACGGAGGCGTCATCGGCATCAACTTCGGCTCCTCGTTTCTCAGCGATTCGGTTCGTCTGGCTGAAGATAAAATGTGGAAGTATATTGAGGCCAACAAAATCAACCCCAATAGCGATGCGGGAAAAGCGGCTTTGCAAAAGTATCGGCTGGATAACAAAATCGGCTACGCCGATATTGCGGACATTATTGCCCATATCGACCATGTGGTGCAATTGGTGGGCGTCGATCACGTTGGCTTCGGCTCGGATTTCGATGGCGTTGGTGACACGTTACCCACAGGCGTAAAGAGCGTGGCGGATTATCCGAACATTGTTTATGAGCTGTTGAAAAAAGGCTATGCAGATGCCGATATTCAAAAAATCTGTTCGGGAAATTTCCTGCGCGTGTGGTCGGAAGTGGAAAGCGTTGCGCAGAAATTGCAGGCGAGCAATGATTGATTGTTGTCCGCAGTTTGATCCAATGTCGAAATACTGAGATGCAATAATCTACAAATTACTAACGTCTACAGCGTTAATATACTTCACAGAATAGCTAAAACATAAGATGTCCTTTTCTTTACCTACCTTCATGCGCGCATTGGAACTTCGCGCTCTCGACGGCAAGCCGGAGAGCTTGACGCTTGCAGAGAAGCCGGTGCCGCGCCCCGGCAAAGGACAAGTGCTCGTACGTATCGCCGCTTCGCCGATCAATCCTTCCGATCTCTCGTTTATTAAAGGAATGTACATCAAGAAAACACTTCCCATCATCCCCGGCTTCGAAGCGAGCGGTACCGTCGTCGCGCCTGGTGGCGGTTTCATGGCACGCGCTCTCGTTGGCAAACGGGTGGCGTGTGCAGCGCCAGCAAATGGCGATGGCACGTGGGCTGAGTATATGGTCACCTCGGCGTTATTCTGCATTCCCCTGCGAAAAAATATTTCTTTTGAAGCAGGGGCGAGTTTAATCGTGAATCCGTTGACCGCCTGGGCCTTGATGGATATGGCGAAACGCGGCGGCCATCATGCGGTCGTTCAAACTGCCGCGGCGAGTGCGCTCGGCCGCATGATCATTCGCCTCGGCCAGCGTTTCGATATTCCGGTTATCAACATCGTGCGCCGGCAGGAACAGGTCGAATTGTTACAAACACTGGGAGCGAAATATGTGTTGAACAGCAGCGAAGCAAAATTTGATGATCAGTTTAAAAAAATTTGTCTCGACCACAGCGCCTCGCTCGCCTTCGATGCGGTCGCCGGAGACCTGACAAGCCGCCTTTTGCAAGCCCTGCCCAAGCAGGGACGCGTGATTATTTACGGCGGGCTTTCACAACAGCTTTGTCAACTCGATCCACGCATTTTCATTTATGATGACAAACATCTGGAGGGTTTTTGGCTGTCGACCTGGCTCAAAAAGCGTAATCCGCTTCTCCAAATTCACACCGCCCTGCAGATACAAAAATTTCTCGCAAACGACCTGAAAACGGAAGTGCGCGCGCGACTGCCGTTGGAAAATGCCGCTGAGGCTCTGCATCAGTACGCCAGCAACATGACCGGCGGGAAAATTTTATTAGTGCCAGATCAAAGCCGCCAGGAGATCGACGCATGACCAAAACCATTCTGTCGCATCCTTTTCGCGTCGCGACGATTTTACTCATCGCCGTCATCGGCGCAGGATTGGCTGGCTACGGCTTAACGATTGCTGGAGCCCAAGCCGTGGCGCGTTATACGGCACGATTATCCTTTATGATTTTTGCATTGGTCTTTTCCATTGCCGCATGGCATTTTTTCCTCCGCAGCGAATTATCAGCGGCGCTGCTCGCCAATCGCCGCCGTCTCGGTTTGACCTTTGCGTATGTGCATTTTGTGCATCTTGCCTGCGTCGGCGTCTACTTGTGGTTGTCCGGCGCGCGGCCGCTGCCGCTTCGGCTCGCGGGCGGTGTGCTGGCATATTTGCTGCTCGCGGCGATGGCCGCCACTTCCAATAATGCCGCGGTGCAGAAACTCGGGCACCAACGTTGGAAACAATTGCACACGGTGGGTATTTACTATCTGTGGTTTGTTTTCTTTATGACGTATTTTCCCCGCTTACAGGGCAAGCTTCCCGGTGTTGGCGGCGGTTGGGTGGATTTCGTTCTGCTTTTTTCTTTGCTGCTGGCGATTATGGGATTGCGTTTAACGGCGCTGTTTTATCGTAAACCAGTAACGCCTTAGAAAATCTAAAACCCATACTTCTTGCGCTTGCGCCAAAGCGTCGCCGGATCGATGCCCAAGATCTGCGCCGCTTCATCATAATCTTGCGCGTGCTGCAAAACCCGCTTAATGTGCAATTTCTAGATTTGATTGTGGTTTTTGTCTTGTGTTG
>CAYUVM010000410.1:0-4717 GCA_964447935.1 uncultured Cytophagia bacterium
GCCGCCGCAACCCTGTTTTTACAGCCTCAAACCACGAAGTCAGAAAGTTGATTTAGTGGTTTATAACGCGAGGTTACAACGTTGTGTTATTTTTTTCATTTCAAACCAATACCTGCTGCGGGCGACGCGCGGGAACCCATACAACATGCCTTTGGCGCTAATATCTTCGTCGATATCGGGCCAGTGTACGCCTTGGCCGTCACCAATAAGCTCCCAATGATTTCGCTGCTTCGGTGCGGCGTCTGACAAACGCCATGACCACACCAACGGCACGCTGATTATGCGACCATCTATGAGATGCGCCGTAATCGTATCTTCGGTCACCTCAATGTGTTTGATGCGGGGTTCAATATTGTTAACTACAGTGTTCATGCCATGCCTCGATAATTTTATATAGCACAAATTTCGATCGATGCAATTAATTTGAGATAACCGATCAGCTTCAGTGCCGGCGTCGAAGGTCTCGAACCCATACAACGCTGTCGCTCATATCGTCACGATCTTCCATATTCCGATAAACGACTCGTTTTTTAATTTCGCTCTTTTCGCCTTTTTGACAATGGCTGAGCGCTCATAACGAATTTGCAGGAAGGCGATGAAATCGATAACTTCTCGCTTGGCTTCGATAGACAATGTATCAAACTGCTGCCAAAGGTTTTCCGGTTTCATAGCTTTTTCTATATTCGCCTCGAATTTTATACAATTTAAAGGTAACGCTAAGGCCATCTATAATCAACAAAAAATTTACTAGTGGCTGTTAGCTTATTGCTAACCACCTGTGGCGGATCACTTGTTACATATTATTGAGAAAATGTTTGTAGTGATGCCTTCAGGCGTTCATGTCCTGCTTAGAGCACGACGTCTGAAGGCGTAACTACAAACGTTATTTTCATAGGAAGAACACCCGCAACAAGTTACCAGCATCAAGCAGCCAGCAACAAGCTCACAAACTCATCAAACAAAAACGCCGTATCCACCGGGCCGGGTGAGGCTTCGGGGTGAAATTGCACGCCCATGAATGGTTTCGTGCGGTGGCGCAGGCCTTCGTTGGTGCCATCGTTGGCGTTGAAGAACCACGGCTGCCAATCCGGCGGCAGGGTTTCCTCATTGACAGCATAACCATGATTTTGCGAGGTGATGAAGCAGCGCTTGCTGCCGACCAACACGCACGGCTGATTTTGGCCGCGATGGCCGTATTTGAGCTTGTACGTTTCCGCGCCGGCAGCGAGTGCGAGAATTTGACTGCCCAGGCAAATGCCAAACACCGGCGTATTTTTTTCGAGCAGGCGGCGCACAGTTTTGACCGTCGCTTCGCAGGTTTTCGGATCGCCGGGACCGTTGGAAAGCACGACACCGTCGAAGCGTTCGTTCTCCAGTGGCCAATCCCACGGCACCGCAGTGACCGACAGCCCGCGCTGCACGAGCGAGCGAATGATGTTGTTCTTGCAGCCGCAATCGATCACGGCCACGTGTTTCTTGCCGTCGCCGTAATGAATCGGGCGCTCGATGCTCACTTGCGCGACGAGATTGGCGCGATTCGGATCATAAAACTCGACGTCGTGATTTTCATAAATCACTTTGCCCAACATGCTGCCGGCGTTGCGCAGTTTTTGCGTGAGCTGCCGCGTATCGATGCCGGCAATGCCGGGAATTTTCTGCGCGTGCAGCCAGCGATCCAGCGAAAGGCTGCTGCTCCAATGGCTGAAGTTGGCCGAATATTCCGCGACGATCAGCGCTGAGATTTGGATTTGATTCGACTCGAAAAAACTGCTGATACCGCCCATCGCGCGCTCGCTCGGCACGCCGTAGTTGCCAATCAGCGGATAGGTCAAAACCAAAATTTGGCCTTTGTACGAAGGATCGGTGAAACATTCGGGATAGCCCACCATGCCGGTGTTGAACACCACTTCGCCCGCCACTGAGCCGGTCCAACCAAAGGCTTTTCCGGGAAATGTGGTTCCGTCTTCGAGAATAAGTTTCGCGTTCATTATTTCAGTTTCATTAAAACAGCGTGTAAATAAACGGCGCGAGTGCGGAGCCTTGCGTTAAAACGATCAGCAGGCTGAGCAGTAACATCACGAAAACGATGGGGGCGAGCCACCATTTTTTGCGCACGCGCATGAAGCTCCAAAACTCGCTGATGATGGAAAGCTTGCTCATTGGCGTTTTCTCCTTTTGGGGCTAAGAGCATCGTGCAGAGGGTGTGGCGCATGGCAAAAAATTGGTTTACGCTCTGCGCCATGCGCTTTGCCCTCTGCGTTAAAACATATTCTCGGCTGATTTCGGAACAAAGGTTGTTGCCGGGCGCTGCACCCAATACGAGGCGGCATTTTTATCCAAGCGTTGATCGAGCAAATCTTTGCCCAGAAGTTTCGTGAGCAGCGCGATGGGTGTGAACATGCCGAAGTAGAGCACCGTGAGAATGACGCGCGTCATGACGAAGCCCATCACCACGGCGAACGACATCCATACTTTGTAAATCGGTTTCAATATGATGGGCGCGGCAAGACCCAGCAGCGCGAAGCCGCCGCCGATGTACGCAAAATACGGAAAACTCGGGCGCTGTTTCCAAAACAGAAAGCCGGCAATCACCAGCAGGAAAATACCGATGGTCAAACCGAATTTGCGCAACTCGGGCTTGGTGCCTTTGATGGATTTGATTTCAGCAAGCAACATAAAACATTCTCGATTGATTAACCACTAAGACACGAAGGCAAAAAAAACTTTATTAACTTCGTGCCTTGGTGTCTTCGTGGTAAGTTTTGGTTCCGGCTCGTACGACTTGTCGATTAAAAGGCAATCAAGTCAACTGCAAAAATTAGTCTAATTCAAATTCCTTCTGCCAATCCACGTCGCCCTCCAGCGCTTTCTGCTCCCTCTTGTCGAGCAAATAATTTCCCATGATCAAATAATCCATATTGGTGCGCATGAAGCAAGTGTAGGCATGTTCCGGCGCGCAGACGATAGGCTCGCCACGGACGTTGAATGAAGTGTTGATGATCACCGGACAGCCGGTTTTCTCGCGGAAGGCTTTGATCATCTCGTAATAACGCGGATGATCTTCCGGATGCACGGTTTGAATGCGCGCGGAATAATCGACGTGGGTGATGGCCGGAACTGTGGAGCGCACAATTTTTAATTTCTCAATGCCCCACTCGCCGTTTTCTTGGTGGCCGGTGCGCCATTTTTCCAACACCGGCGCGACGAGCAGCATGTATGGGCTTTCGCGGTCGAGCAGAAAATAATCGCTGACATTTTCCGCGAGCACCGAGGGCGCAAACGGGCGAAAACTTTCGCGAAACTTTATTTTCAAATTCATGATCGACTGCATTTTCTCGGAGCGGGCGTCGCCGATAATGCTGCGGCCGCCGAGGGCGCGCGGGCCAAATTCCATGCGGCCTTCGAACCAGCCGATGACGTTTTCCTGCGCGATCAAATCGGCAATCAGCGTGGGAATTTCGGCATCGGAAAGTTTTTTGTACGGAATATTCTTGCTCTGCAAAAACTTTTCGATTTCCGCGTTTTTAAATTCCGGGCCGAGATACGAACCGCGCTGGAAGTCGCGGCCATTGGGTCGAACCTCGCGTTTGTGATCGAGATAACGATACCAAGTAAAAAGCGCCGCGCCGAGCGCGCCACCAGCATCACCCGCGGCGGGTTGAATCCAAATATTCTCAAACGGGCCTTCGCGCAGCACGCGGCCGTTGCCGACGCAATTCAGCGCGACGCCGCCGGCGAGCACGAGATTTTTCATCTTCGTCTCGCGATGAACGTGCCGCGCCATGCGCAGCATAATTTCTTCGGTGACTTCCTGCACGGAGCGCGCCAAATCCATCTCGCGCTGAGTCAGCTTGCTTTCCGGCTTGCGGGCGGGGCCGCCGAACAATTGGGCGAAACGAGCGTTCGTCATCGTGAGTCCGGCGCAATAATCGAAATATTTCATGTTCATTTTGAACGAACCATCCTCTTTGAGGTCAATCAACTCGTTCATAATGACGTCAACATATTTCGGCTCGCCGTACGGCGCGAGTCCCATGACTTTGTATTCGCCGGAGTTGACCTTGAAGCCGGTAAAATAAGTAAAGGCGGAATAAAGCAAACCGAGCGAGTGCGGAAATTTTAGCTCCGCCAGCAAATCCATTTGATTGCCGCGGCCGACGCCGTAGCTCGAGGTGCACCACTCGCCGACGCCGTCAATTGTTAAGATGGCGGCTTCTTGATAAGGCGAAGGATAAAATGCTGAGGCGGCGTGCGATTCGTGATGCTCGGGAAAAATAATTTTGCCTTCAAAACCAAGTTCGGTTTTAATATACTCTTTCATCCACAGCTTGCTCTTAAGCCACAGCGGCATGGCCATGATGAAAGATTTGAGTCCGCGCGGCGCATAGGCGAGATATGTCACCAGCAGTCGCTCAAACTTGATGAACGGCTTGTCATAAAAAGCGACGTAATCCAAGTTCGACGCGGCGATGTTGCCTTCTTGCAGGCAATAATTGATCGCATGGGTTGGAAAATTAAAGTCGTGCTTTTTGCGGGTGAAACGCTCTTCCTGCGCGGCGGCGATAATTTCGCCGTCGCGCACCAGACAGGCGGCGCTATCGTGATAAAATGCCGAAAGGCCAAGAATATTCATGCTCTCTACTTTGCTTCTGTTTTACAAGTTTTTAATGTAAGGAAAAACTTAGCAAGAATCAAGAGCGCATTTTATTTGAAAGCT
>CAYUVM010000411.1:0-4717 GCA_964447935.1 uncultured Cytophagia bacterium
AATCTGCGAATTTTTGATCATGGAATTACTGCTGCGGCGTTGAATGATTATTTCAACGTCTCCGTACGCAACGAATGTTTTTGCGCGCATCCGTATGTTCGAGAAATGGTGACAATGAGTTTGAGCGCCGAAGCTGAACGCCTTTCTGATGAAGAGCTTGCCCAGCTTGCCGAATTACATCGCGGCATGGTGCGCGCCAGCTTTGGCGTTTACAGTACGCGACAGGACGTCGAGGCGCTCGTCGCCGCGCTGCAACATATTTCCGCCAATAAAGAATTTTACCAAGACCAGTTTGAGCGCCTGCCGAACGGCGATTATCAACACAAGACGTTCAAATTCGATCACAAGAAAGTTTTTGGAATAAAAGAGGAAGTTGACGCCTGGTTTGCTGCATAAAGGGAAGGCCAATTTTTAACGTTTCATCGCAATTTAATAAAAAAAATGTCATTCCGCTGGAATCTTTTCTGCTTCCAGCGATCGGCTTGGATTTAAAAATATTCTTCCAAATGACACGCTAAATATTTCGGAGTCACCTCATGTCTGAAGCTTATGCTCTTGGCCCGATTTGGTATGTTGTTTTTTTGCTGTCTCTCACCTGCCACGAAGCGGCGCATGCGCTGGCCGCCAAATGGGGCGGCGATCTCACCGCGTTTAATGCCGGGCAAGTGACACTCGATCCGATACCGCATATGCGACGCGAGCCGTTCGGCACGATTCTATTTCCAATTCTTTCTTTTCTGCTGTCAAAAGGCAGTTGGATGATCGGCTGGGCCAGCGCGCCATACGATCCGGCATGGCAGCAACGTTATCCACGCCGCGCCGCGCTGATGGCGCTCGCCGGCCCGATTGCCAATTTTATTCTGGTGTTAATTGCCGCCCTCGCGATTTGGATTGGAATTTGGAACGGCAATTTTCTCGCGCCGCAGTCTATCAATTTCACCCAAGTCGTTGCGCCGGGGCAATCCACTGGCCTACCCAATGCCCTGGCCACTTTTTTTAGTATTCTATTTTCACTCAATCTATTGCTCGGCACCTTTAATTTGTTGCCTTTTCCGCCGTTGGACGGCAACACCGTGGTTGGCCTTTTTCTCAGCGAAAGCGCCGCGCTGAAATTTTACGAATTCAGCCACAACCAGGCTTTTTCACTTATCGGTTTATTGGCGGCATGGAAAATTTTTGATTATGTGTTCAGGCCGGTTTTTGTTTTTGCGCTCAACGTTCTCTACCCGGGCGCCAGCTATCATTAATTCAATTTTTCATTGTCGCGAGAATCGTATCCCACGGAAACTTGATGCCGCCCGTTCCCCGGTTGAAGGAAGCCACGTTATTACAACTTGCCACGCTGAATTACGGCGCCGTGTGCGCCGGTGCTTTTGGCCTTGAAGATATAATTTCAAGCGCCGGTCCCAGCATTACCATTGTCACGCTCATTTTTATCCCTTTTTTATTCAGTATTGCGGTTTCATTTGTGATCAAAAAATTAACATCATTGCTGCCGGGCAAAGACGGCGCAATATAGAGCAGCTAAAATTGTGAGAAGCAGTATGACCCCGCGCATGTACATTGATGGAAAATTTGTGGAAGCGAGCAACAGCCAAACGCGCGCTGTTTACAATCCTGCCCGAGGCGAAGTGATGGCGCAAGTTCCCGAAGCCACGGTTGCCGATGTCGAACGCGCGATTGCCGCAGCCCGGCGTGAATTTGATGCAGGCAAATGGCCAAGCTTCGCAGCGGCGCAGCGCGGACAGGTTCTACTCAAAATGGCCAACGCGATTCGTGCACATAAAGATGCGTTAGCGCGTTTGGAAACGCTGAATGCCGGCAAACCGCTTCGCGAAGCGCAAAGCGATGTCGATGACGCCGCAGATACGTTTGAATATTATGGCGGCCTCGCCAACAAAATTACCGGCGTAGTAAATCCGGTTGCCGCAAAAGCGCTCGACTTCACGCTCAAGGAACCGATTGGCGTTTGCGGGCAAATCATTCCATGGAATTTTCCGTTGTTGATGGCGGCCTGGAAAATCGCGCCGGCGCTGGCTGCCGGTTGTACGTTGATTTTGAAACCGGCGGAGCAAACCCCGCTTACCGCACTCAAATTGGCTGAAATTCTCCATGAAATAAACGAATTGCCCCGCGGCGTCGTCAATATTGTTACAGGCGACGGGCTGACCGCCGGCGCAACATTGGTCAAGAGCCCTGACGTCGACAAAATCGCCTTCACCGGCAGCACCGAAGTCGGCAAGTGGATTTTGAAAACGGCGGCCGAAACGAATCTCAAAAAAGTGACGTTGGAGTTGGGTGGCAAATCACCCAATATTTTTTTCGCGGATGCTGATTTCGAGATGGCCATTGCCGGCGCGGTGTTTGGGATTTTTCTCAATCAAGGTGAAGTGTGCTCCGCCGGCTCGCGCATCCTCGTCGAAAAATCCATTCACGCCAAGCTCGTTGAGATGATGGTGGTGAATGCGCAACAGATTCGTTTGGGTGACGGGCTTGATCCGGATACGAAAATGGGGCCGTTGATTACCGCCGAACATCGTGAACGCGTCGAGAGCTACATTAAAATAGGTAAAACCAGTGGCGCGAGACTCGTTACCGGCGGCCAACGTCCGGTGGCGCTCAAACAGGGATATTTCCTCGAGCCGACAATTTTTGATCATGTCGATCCCAATTCCCGGCTTGCACAGGAAGAAGTCTTCGGCCCCGTCGTCGCCATTATTCCATTTGCCAATGAAGCAGAAGCCATGCAATTAGCTAATCACACGCCGTACGGTTTGGCTGCGGGCGTGTGGACCAAAGATTTTCCGAAAGCCATGCGCCTCGCGCGAAAGATCCGCGCCGGCATGATCTGGATCAATCACTATCATCCGACGCCGGTGGAAGGCCCATGGGGCGGCTTTAAACAAAGCGGCCTTGGACGCGAATTAGGGCCGTACGGCATTGAAAATTATTTGCAGCCGAAACAAGTTTATGTTAACTTACAGCAAAAACCTATCACCTGGTATTGAAAGGGAAATTATGCGCCACGGCAAACGGATTTTACCAATTTTTTTCCTTTTAACTTCGTTGGCATTGGCCAGTGATGAACTCATTCCTCTGCGCATTGATACACCGCCAATGATTGACGGTAAACTGGATGATGCTGTCTGGCAGCAGGCGCCGTCGGTGACCGGGTTTAAAACCTTCTATCCCGATTATGGCAAAGACATGCCCGATCCGACAGTCGTGTATTACGCCTATGATCGGGAAAACCTCTATTTCGCTTTTCGGTGTTTTGACAGCGAGCCGGATAAAATCAAAACTTCGGTCACGCGGCGCGACAATGTGCGACCGGATGATTGGATTTGCATCAATCTCGATTCCTTCAACGATCAGCAATCGCTGTATGGTTTTTATGTCAATCCCGCCGGCATTCAAGGCGACACGCGTTTTGCCAACGGCCGTGAGGACGACGGCATCGATTTGATCTGGTACAGCGCCGGCAATATCGACGACAAAGGCTACACGCTGGAAATCAAAATTCCTTTTAAAAGCATCCGTTTTGCCAATAAAGAAGTCGTTGAAATGGGCGTCGTGTTCGAGCGCCGCGTCAGCCGCCGCGCTGAACAGGGCACCTTTCCCCCGTTGAAACCTGAACGGGGCATGTTTTTTCTCACGCAAATGAAGCCGATGCACTTGCGTGATGTCAAACATTATAAACTTTTTGAGTTGCTGCCGGCGGTGACGGCCAGTGAAAAAAGCTCGCGGGTTGGGGAAAAATTGGTTTCCGAAGGGCAAACAAATGATTTGAGTCTGACCACCAAATACGGCCTGACGTCGGATTTTATTTTCGACGGCACCTACAATCCGGATTTCAGCCAGATTGAATCCGACGCCGGGCAAGTCGACGTGAATTTGCGCTCGGAGCTTTTTTTTGCGGAAAAGCGGCCGTTCTTTCTCGAAGGCAACGAAATGTTCAATTTTGCCGGCGGCAACTTTAATGATCCGCTTGGCCTTGCCATCCACTCACGCAAAATCGTTGATCCCATCGGCGGCATTAAACTCTCCGGCAAACTGGGCAAAAAAAATTTTCTGGCCGCGATCGATGCGTTGGATGAATACACCGATCGCGGGGCCGGTGAGGAGGGCAAATACGCGCACACCTCCATTGCACGTTACAAACGCGCTTTGAACGGTGACAATTACCTCGGCGCGATTTATACCGGGCGGGAAATCAAAAACGGCTTTAATCGCGTGCTGGGGTCGGATGGCCAACTGCGCATCAACGAATCGAGCATTTTCAGTTATCAAGCGCTGGCTTCCGACAATAAAATAAATTCATCCGACGTAAAAGCGCGCGGACATGACCTTGGTCTGGATTACTATTACAACACCAGCAAATTGGACGTTAACCTCGGCCTGCAAGATCTGGCCACTGATTTTGATACGAAAATCTGCAATCTGACGCGAAGCGGTTTGTCGCGATTGCGGGCCGACGTGATACCGAAGTTTTATCCCAAACGCAGCTTTATCCGGCGCATCGATTTCGGCTTTTCTTCTGCGCAAATCAAAGATAAGCCGAGCGCTCAGTATGAAACTTATAACGGTGCGTCGCTGCGGTTCATTCTGCGGAAAAGCGCGAATTTTTCACTCGGTGCCAATTATTCCACTGAAATATTTTTTGGAGAAAAATTTAAAACGAGCGGGTGGAATGTCTCCGGCAGCAGCCAGCTTACGA
>CAYUVM010000412.1:0-4711 GCA_964447935.1 uncultured Cytophagia bacterium
CCGACAAAACCAAATGAAGGCTGCTACACGAATTGTCCTGTTTTCTGCCCAAATAAATTCAACTATTTAAAATAAGCAATGTATATGCCAATTTAAAGTTGCCAAAATTAAGTTGCCAGCTTTAGCGGAAACAGAGTCATCTTTAAGTGTGTAGACAGCACTTTTTATTAAGTTTTGCAATGTATTTTAAAAAATGCTATCCGAGCACTGGCAAGATTAGAAGTCTTAGTCATAAATATGCAAAACCATTCACACTGCGGAAAAAAAATGCACACATCAGGTTATTGCGCTACACGATCAACTTACATAGATCAACTTTGATATTCAATAACCAATTCATGTGATTTTTGGGGATGGATTATTTACTTTGTGCAACAATTGTTGCCGACAATGCATATTTTTGCATAATTAAAAACAATAACATACTATTTGTAGTATATAATTGTTTTTAATTTCTATATATAGATTGGCACTATATGTGTATTTAATTATATTAATAGTTTTTAGTTTTCGATGATCGCGCCCAAGAGTTGGCGCGGAGTGAAAAAATATTTTTTGTCTACAATCCACATTTAAAGCCGCCCGCAACAACACCCATCACCTCCTCGTTTGCCTCTGCCGAACTATCCGGCCTCACCGCTGCCGAACTGGATGCAGAATTTCAGCAGGCGAAGTATCTCGCCAGAAGCGATGAGATCAAGATGTATGCGCAAATTCAAACCGAGGGCGGCAAACGGGAATTTCTGGCAGATTTTTGGTCTAAAGTCGAATCCGGCCGGCTGGATCGCCCGCCGATGAAGCGCGTCGAATACTTGCGCCGCGTCGCAGCGGCGAACCAGCAATATAAAGCCTTCAGCAAAGATGGCTGGCGAACTGATCGAGGCCGGATTTTTATTCTTTACGGCGAACCGGATCATGTGGCGCGCGCCACCGGCGATGCGGCTACCCGTCCTTATGTCACCTGGGTTTATTACGGCATTGAAAAAGGCGTGGAGTTTGTGTTTGTCGACCGGTATGGCAGTAGCGATTATCAACTGGTGCACTCCACCAAACGCGGTGAATTGCAGGACGAAGATTGGGAACGCTATTTGAAATAAATTGGGGCTGAAGTTCAGCGACAAACCCCGCACCAGCGGCGCGGTAACGTGAGAAGCTAAAGCACAATCCGCATCGTTGAGCCTTCTCCGACCCGGGTTTCTTTTAAAAATAGTTTGCCGTGGTGATAATCTTCCACGATACGCTTCGCGAGGCTGAGGCCGAGTCCCCAGCCTCTTTTTTTGGTGCTGAATCCGGGCTTGAAAACATTTTTCCGGATCGCGGGCTCGATGCCCCGGCCATTGTCGCGAATATCGAGCGTTAGCCGATGCTGCGGGTCGAGCGCCGGTTTTAATTCAAGCACAATCTCGCCCTTCGGTTTCTCAATGGCGTCGAGCGAATTTTTTATCAAATTTTCCAGTACCCATTCGAAAAGATCGCGGTTAATTGCCACCGGTCGGATTTCCTCGGGCGCGGGATTGAGGATTTCCAGATGAACTTCTTTCCCCATTTGCGGCAACCGCCGGCGAAAATATTTGACAATGTCTTCAATCAAGGGAACGATATCTTGTTCCTTCAGATCGGCGTGCGAGCCGATTTGCGAAAAACGCGAGGCGACTTTGCCGAGGCGTTCCACATCGCGCTGCATTTCATTGAGCGTGCTGTCGCCGTTCGGCGCGGTGGTGCGGCTGCGCAACAATTCAATCCAGCCTAACAATGACGAGATCGGCGTGCCGAGTTGATGCGCGGTTTCCTTGGCCATGCCCACCCAAATGAGGCGCTGTTCATTGCGGCGAATGCTGTTGAAGCCCCAGAATCCCACAAGAATAAACATCCCGGCTACCATGATTTCCACATACGGCAGCAATTGCAATTGTTTGATCAGTTTGGAATCACCGTAGATCAAATAACTCAGCACGCGCGGCTGGCCGGTTTGGGGATCGGTATAAGTGAGTGGAATCGGATCGATTTCCGCGCGCATCGATTCGACGAGTTGCTGCACGCGCGCCCGCGCCGCCGGGGAGCTGGAAGAGTCCGCGGGAATGTCAATGCCTTTCCAGGTGGTAGGCTCGAAACTTTCCGTGCAGAGAATAATGGGAAAATCCGTGCCTTGAATAATTTGCTCAAAAATAAAACTGAGATCGGTATCGCTGGCTTCCGAAGCCGCCCGGGCGTAGAGTTTTGTATAAAATAACAGAATCTGCCGCGCCTCGTTGCGCAGGCCGTTAACGATTTTTTGCGAATACCACAACAATGCTAAAATGATGAGAATCGCGCTGATAAATAAAAAATTTTTGAAACGGCCGACACCACGATAATTTAGAATAGACATACAGAGAGAAGCTTTATAAAAGATGATTATGCGTTGAGCCTGACAGAAAAGCAAAGCAGCTTAGTTCTACTTAGTCAGATTACCTTGCGTGGCCCACGAAACACGCAAAACACACTAAAAAGCTTTTCGCGTGTTTCGTGGGCACAATTTAAAGCACTCGGACACGACAAGTACGTGGGTAAATTATTTAATCAGTATTTCATTGATGATGAAATTTCCGCCGGAAATAAATAAATCCTTCCACCACTGCCACGAGGACAACCACAAACGGCACAATCTTTACCGAATCTTCCGACCACCACAAACCCCATTCATATGTTTTCCAGGAAAATGGAAAAAGCCAGAAATAGCCGGCCGCCACATGTTGTTGCGGCGCATCCAGCAGGAAATGAAACACCGCGCCGCCAAAGAGCGCAAAGCCGACCGTTGGGCGATCTTCCGTTCTAAACAGCCCCGCAAGCATCCAGCACACGATTGCGATGCCAACCGGCGTGTGCAACGGCATCACCCACCAATGCAACGCGGGAAAAATAATGTAAAACGGCCGTGATAACACATCCGGCAACATCGTGCCCACAGTGAACAGAATCGCTGCCGGCCGGGGAAACCAACGCCGGGCGGCCAAATGCGCCGCGGCGGCGTGTGTGAGTAAATCAGGCATCAGAATAAAATAAAAAAGAAAAGGGCTAAAAAGCTAAAGAGAATTGCCTCGGCGCATAATGAAAGATCGCGTTTGGCGATCAAAGTTGAGCGCCAGCGGCAATAGAACAACGAGCGCCAAAACCGGAAGCACGGACACGGCCATTTTCCAGCGCCGGCCTTGCGCCAAATGTACGGTATCGGCGTACAACAAATTCGGCGGCTGAAAAATTCCGGCCACGGCCACAAACTCATTGAGCGGCGCATTTTTGATAGCGGTGTAAACTTGCAATGGCGTGCCGCGTTGGTTGAGCATAAAACCCTCCGCCGTATGCGCCGTGACCCGGGCCTCAATAAAAACGGCCACGCGCTGACCGGAATATTTTTCGGGATGGGCAACAATCTCCGCCAACTCCGGATAGGGACAGGAGTAACGCGCCCAAGCGCAAATTAAGGTTAGTGCAATTAATCCGGTTATGAGTCTTTTTATGTTCATCTTATTGTATTATTCTGAAATACTTAAAATTTCTCTTTGGTTTTGCAATCTTTGTCGCCTCGGTTTTCTCTGTGCTGAAAAGTCTTTGCTTTTTTTTGCAAAGAAATCATTTGTAATAGACTAAGTCCGGATTTCAGACAAACTGAAACTGGAGCCCTTCGGACAGCATTGAACGCGACTAATTTTTTAAACCACCACGAAGACACAAAGACACTAAGAAAAACTTTATGATAGGGCCTTTGTTTTTCGTGCCTTAGTGGTTAAAAAAATTTTGTCGGTCAAAGAACTTTCAGAACTTTATTCTGAGTTTGGATAGCTAATCGCCTAAATCGTTTGCTCATGCTGTTATTATGTTGTCTGCAAAATAATTTCTTGCATCGCCGAATGCAGCCTGCTATTGCTGGCGAGAATATTGCCGGTTTCCCAGATATTGTCATGCTCAGTAAAACCGCTGATTTCTCCACCGGCCTCTTTGACGAGCAGGATGCCGGCGGCAAAATCCCACGGATTCAAAGCGTATTCCCAGTAACCGTCGAAGCGCCCGGCGGCAACGTAGGCGAGATCAATCGCCGCGGCGCCGAAACGGCGGAGATCGCGCACGTTCGTTAAAAAGCCTTGAAACATGCGAAAATATGAATCGAGTAAATGCCGGACGCGAAAGGGAAAGCCGGTGGCAATTAAGCCGTCGCGCAGCCGGCCGCTTGCTGAAACGTGAATCGAGTTGCCGTTCAGAAACGCGCCGCCGCCCGCTGTCGCCGTAAAAAGTTCGCGCAACACCGGATCCCACACTACGCCCGCGACCACCTGCTCGCCTTGTTTGGCGGCAATCGAAACGCAGAAATTCGGCACGCCGTGAATGTAATTCGTCGTGCCATCGAGTGGATCAATAATCCATTGCACGGGCGCAGCCGAAGCGAGGTCGGCCCGCGCCGGCGCGGCATGGGTTTGTTCTTCCGCCAGAATTTGATGATCCGGAAATACGCTGAGAATATGCTGCACAATCTTTTCTTCGGCGGCGCGATCGGCAAGCGTGACAAAATCAGATTCGGCTTTGACCTCGATGCGCAAGGTCGCGCGGCGTTCGGCCAGGGCCATGAGCGCCGCGCCGCCGGCATGCGCGGCGGCAATCGCCGTTTCCAGCAACGGTTGATAACTCATTTAAAAAACTCTTGCAAATGGTGAAAAAAAGTTTTAATATAATAAGAAAG
>CAYUVM010000413.1:0-4709 GCA_964447935.1 uncultured Cytophagia bacterium
GCTGCAAGTTTTTTATTTCATCAAACGCAAACGGTATACATATGTGGATTTCTATTCCGGCATCATTTATCTGGCGATGGGTTTTCCGACGGATGCCTTCACCGTGCTGTTTGCGATTCCGCGCACGTCCGGCTGGCTGGCGCAATGGCAGGAATTATTGCTTGATCCCGAGCAAAAGATCGCGCGGCCGCGGCAGCTTTATTTGGGCGAGGACAAACGGAATTTTTTGCCGATGGAAAAAAGATAATCCTGGATGCTCGAGGCTGGATCCTGGAGGCTGAATTCGTAAAAAGAACAAGGATTGCGCATCCAGCAACCAGAAAGGAGTGGACTAATGGCACGCATACTTGTGGTTGAAGATGAGGCCAATCTACGTCTGCTCTATCGCAACGAGTTGGAAGTAGAAGGGTATGAAGTAAGCGATGTCGGAACCGGAGCCGAAGCCCTTCAAGTGTTGGAGTACGAAAAGATAGACGCAGTCGTATTGGATCTTCGGCTGCCAGATGTTTATGGGCTGCACTTGTTGGAAACTATGTTGTCCCGGCGGCATAAATTGCCCATCATCATCAACACGGCGTACAGTCAATTCCGCGATGATTTTCATAGCTGGGGTGCAGAAGCGTTTGTAACCAAATCATCCGATTTGGCGGAATTGAAAAACATGTTAGCGCAAAAAGTGCTGGTCACATCGTGAGTAACTGTAGTCAACCCCGGCTGCAACGGCCGGGGTTTTTTACGGGGTGAAATCTCTCAAGCAAAAACTTCGAACTTCCTACCGCGTGAGATAGCTACGGCGCGCAAATCGTCGCACAGATTTCCTATTGGCAAATTGCCGCATTTGCTGATGCTGGGTTCAACGCCGTGCCGACCATTTTTGGCGATAATGGCATCGAGAAAACTATCGAAATAAATTTAACCACAAAATCTTGTTGCAGAACTGAAAGAGAAAGTTCAGGATTGGGGGGAAACTGGAAAACCGTTCAAGAGGGATGTTATGCAGATGGGTTCGACATTTCATCATAAATCCATGTTGCGCACTGCCATACTTTTGTTTGCCGTCGGGATTCTTCTGAATCCAATTACCGCGTTCGCGGGTGAAAGCAAAATCATCAGTTACTCGAACCATTACGACGCGACGGCATCGAGCAATGGCCGAAAGATGGTGCGAACGGCAAATGATCGCCGTGTTGTCGTTTATCAAGATAGTGTCGCAGACAAACCAGTCATTCGCTGGACATGCAGCAATGACGGCTTCAACTGGTCGCCTCCAGCCGTGATGGCCAGCGGTTCTTTTCCCGCATTGGCAGTGTCGGATGAAAATTGGATTTATTTGGTTTGGTGTTTGGATGATCAACAGGGACTCGGTGCTGCTTACTCAACCGACGGCGCGACGACTTGGACGCCCTCGATAGAAATCCGGCCCGAGGCCATGGCGAAATCGCGGTTTCCAGCGATCGAAGCAACAACGCAAGCCGTGCACCTCGTTTGGCAACAAGAAGATTTAACGAATGCAGTAGAGAAAATTTCCTATCAACGCTTCTCGAAAGATCTTTCCCAAACCCTCACGCCGATTCTGACATTAAGCGCGAAAAATTTTCATTCACGCTTTCCGATCATCGCCGGCGATCTGGAATTCAAAACCGAGTTTATGCATCTCGCATGGAATGAGTATCCAACCACCGGAGACCAGCCACGAATCATTTACTGCAATTTTATCGAAAGTGCGGGGCCACCCAATTGGGGGTTTATCACACCAGTTGTTGTGCCGGGATTGTCGGGCAAAAGCCATCCTTCCATTTCGGTGCGCAATTTAAATTCCAGCGGGAATCTAACGGCGCAAATCACCTTGGCCTGCATTGATGCCCTGAATGGGCGCCTCATCACAACATTTTTACACGCCAGTCCGAAAGGCCTTCAGGCGATAAAAATCGACTCAATAACAGCGGGGCCGAATTCGTCAACAAGTGTCGACGATGTCTATTTAGGCTCGTGTGCAATTGTCTGGCAAAGCAACGGTAATATTTATTATGGCCAAACCGTTGATGCGCGCATCGTGACCATGCCACCGATTCGAGTGTGCAATGATACTGCAGCGCACTGCAGAAACCCCAATGTTTGTTACAAAACTTTTCGCCGTGATTCGATTGACGTGGTGTGGACGGACGGCGATCATGCGCCTTATCGCGTGATATATCGGCGCATGGCCAAGCAATACGAACCGGTTACAATTGACGATATGTATCAAAGCAAGGTTCTGCCGAGGGATTTTGCGCTTTTACAAAATTACCCCAACCCATTTTGGAGCGCAGCGACATCCCGCGCTGCGGGAAATCCTGAAACCAAGATTCGGTTTGCGTTGCCGCAAACTCGCCATGTTGTGTTGAAAATTTTTAATCTCCTCGGCAAGGAAATTCGGACGCTATTGGAGGCTGAATATCAAGCCGGTTATCACCAGATTCTGTGGGATGGTAAAGACAAAAGCGGCAAGCCTGTTGCCAGCGGCGTTTATTTGTATCAACTTCGCGTTGGCGATTTTTCACAAATCAAAAAAATGAGTCTACTGCGGTGACAAGGTTCTTTTTATTCATATGGAATTTATCGAAGAAAATTTTGGCCCGGTGAAAGTCTATCACTTGGGCGGTAAAATCATGGGTGATGCGAAAACACAAGAAATGTGCAATCGCATTAAAACTTTGATAAAAGAAGGGGCCCCGGCTTTAGTGATGGATTTTCAGCACGTCCGCTGGATTAACAGTTCCGGTGTCGGCGCCATGCTCGCGTGCTTGAACATGTTGCGCCAGAACGGCGGCGACATCCGGTTCGCCAATCTGCAGGGCATGACGCAGCAATACTTTCATCTTTCCAAACTGGAAACCGTCATTAGCATCTTTGATAGTGTTGAGAAGGCTGTCGCCAGTTTTACCGAACCGGTTGAACAATCGGCGAAGCAATGACACGAGCCGCTGTCGGACAATTCCTCATTGCTGGCTGGCGCGTGCATAAACGCTGCGGGAGTATAGCTTCGGATTGCTCAAAAAAACATTTTTGCAATCCGGGCATTCAAAATAGTAAAAGTTGCCGTTGATGGAACTTTCCAAGCCGGTTTTGCTCGCGGTTGCTTTTTGCAGCGTGGCGCCGCAGACGGCACAGCGGGCGTCATGGCTGGTTAAATTAGCCGGGGTGTAAACCTTGGCATGCAAGGTCGTAATGTATTGCGCCAGCGCGCTGATTTCTTGCTGTGTCAATGGAATCGGCGGCATGTTGCTGGGCACGATGTGCGACAGGCGATATCTGGCCGCCAGCGTGTCTTCAGCCAGATGGATCGCGGTCAATTTCGGTACTGCGACGCTATCCGGGTTGTGACACCTGCCGCAATCATGTTTATAAAAGATGCTTTCGCCCAACGCAATTTGCTTTTGCAATTCTTCTGGTGTTGGCGTGGCCATTTTTTTTCCGCAAGCGAGGCTGCTCACGAACATGGTGATTAGGCCAAGGCGACGAATTAAAGTTGAGGTTAACATAACCCGCTCCTCACGTGTTATGAAAGGAATCCGTACGGATGTGAAACAAAGAAGTAAGTACAATGGTTTTCAATTTTTATTAATAAAAACGCAAAGGCAGTGCCACAATCTCATTTGCCCCCAAAACCTGGCCACGGCTTGGTAATGCAAAGGTTGCGGATTTCTTAGAAATCAGATGATCGAAAAAAATTCTTATCTCTGCGAATTTGTGTCGTTTAATTCGCAATTTCGGGAAAATCCGCGTTCTGCGAACAATTGCGTATTTTGTAAATTCTTGATAATTCTTGCTTGCCTTGACCGGTTGACGTTCTCACCGGCGGTACGATTCTTGAGCAACAAACATGCAGGATACGTGTGCAATTTCATCTGTAGCGAGCGCTCTTACCTTGTAAGGAGAATCAACTCATGCCTGACCAACTCCCCAATCGCAAACGTCCGAAAGCCGATTATCGAATGCGCACACATTTGATTCATGGCAATTATGCAAGCAAAAAATGGGATTACAATCATCACGTCGTGCCGCCGATATCTTCGTCCGCGACGTATCGTTTAAGCTCGGCGCACCGCGGGGCACAGGGCTTTTTTGAATTTGCCGGCGAGTCGACGGATTTTGTCCAACACGTGCCGATTTACATTTACGACCGTTTAGATGAACCGACGCGCGGCATGCTCGAAGAGAATCTTGCGTATGCCGAAGGCGGCGAAATGTGCGTCACGTTTGCCACCGGCATGGCGGCGATCAGCGGTGTACTCGGCATGCTCTGCACGAGCGGCCACGAGATTGTGGCGCATCAAATTCTTTATGGCTGCACGTATAGCTTGACCACGCATTGGCTGCCGCGTTACGGCATTCAAACAAAATTCGCCAATCTTCAAAATGCCGAAGCGCTGCGCGAAGCAATTACGCCCAAAACCCGCGTGGTGTATTTTGAAACACCGGTGAATCCTGATTTGAGCTTGATCGATATTGCGGCAGTGCGCCGTGTCGTCGACGCCTGCAATCAACATCGGCCGCCGGAGAAGCAAATTAAAATCGTGGTGGACAATACATTTGCGACGCCGTATTGCCAGCGCCCAATTGCGCTGGGCGCGGATTTCTCAGTGCACAGTTTGACGAAAGACATTGGCGGCTTCGGCACGGACATGGGCGGCGCGGTGATTGGGCCGCAGAGTTTCTACAGCCCCCTG
>CAYUVM010000414.1:0-4707 GCA_964447935.1 uncultured Cytophagia bacterium
ACCAAGGCCCGGCAGGTGCAGAGCCGCATCAAATTGCTCGATAATATGGAAAAGGTGGAAGTGACGACGGACGCGCGGCGCGCGATGAAGTTTCGCCTGCCGCAGCCGCCGCGCTCCGGCAACGAAGTCGTGCAATTATCCGGAATCACCAAACGCTATGGCGAGAAAACGGTTTACGATGATTTGGATTTTACCCTGTTGCGCGGCGAGAAGGTCGCGCTCGTCGGGCCGAACGGCGCCGGCAAATCGACGCTGATTAAAATCATCGCCGGGGTGACGGAGATTCAAAGCGGCGCGGTGCAATATGGCCATCAAGTGACGTTGGATTATTACGCGCAACATCAATTGGAAATTTTGAACCCCAACGCCACAATTCTGGAGGAGTTGACCGCGGAGACGCCGCATCTGACGCCGGAGCAGCGGCGCACGCTGCTGGGCGCGTTTCTCTTTTCCGGAGACGACGTGTTCAAACCGATTGCGGTGCTGTCCGGTGGAGAAAAGGCGCGCGTGGCGCTGGCAAAAATGTTGTCGCGGCCGGCCAATCTTTTGGTGATGGACGAGCCGACGAATCATCTCGACATTCTGTCCCGCCAAGTGCTGGAAGATGCGCTAGCGGATTATGAAGGCACGCTAATTTTTATCTCGCATGATCGCGCCTTCATTAATTCGATTGCCAATCGCATCGTCGAAGTGCGCGAGGGCAAAATGCGCAGCTTTCCGGGAAGTTACGACGATTATATTTGGAAAAAAGAACAGGAAGCGGCATCACTTGCCGGCCCCGCGGCAGTGGAAGAAAGCAAAGCACCAGAAAGTGCGATTTCTAAAAACAAAAAGGAAGACCGGCGGGCGCGCGCCGAGCGGGTGCAAGAACGCTCGCGCAAACTTAAACCCTTGCAGGATCAACTCAAGAAGCTCGAAGGCGAGATTGCCGTTTTAGAACAAGAGAAAGAAGAACTCAATGCCGCGCTCTGCGATCCGGCGGTGATGGCGAACACCGCGCTTTATCCGCAAAAATTGAAACGCCATCATGAGTTGGAGATGTTGTTGCAGCATCGGTATGAAAGTTGGGGCGATATTGCGCAGCAATTGGAAGCCGCGCAAGCGGCGTTTGCGGAGGTGACGTAGGCACGCCGAGTAAATAAGTTTCTAAATTTAAGAACCTGTTATTCACGCGTGCTTTTGGTGGGGATTCAATTTTCAAAACTTGTGGATGTCCGATTAAAGCATTCGGGCATGACGACCGCCGCGATACTTTATTTAAACTGAATACATAACCCGGAAAAGCCGGAAGCCAAAAAGCAAAAGCGCACGCAAAGACGCAGAGTTACCGCAAAGGCTTTTTGCTTTTCTTTGCGGAGCCTTAGCGGCTTCGCGTCTTTGCGTGTATGCTTTTAAATGAAAATCTAAGAAGTTGGAGACTTTTAAAAGTTGCACAAAATCCTTATGAATAAAGAGTCAAATACGACATCTGTAAAAAATCTTTGCTTTTTTTGCACAGATTTCACTTTCAATAGACTAAAATGAGCTGAATGTTATTTTAAATTTATGCACACCACCCTCACGGAATCTTCACGACGGCGCTTGCCGAAACCAAATACTTGACGATGATCGTGCTATCCTCCTTACTGACACCAGTCAGCAGAAAACTGGTTTGCTGTTTTATCGACATCGAAAATACCGCAAAATCAGTGTTCGCGGCGGTGTTGATATTTTTCCAGGTGATTTGAGCAAAGGAACGTCCACCCCCGCCCATTCCAGTTGGTTGGCGGTACCAGGCTTGCGCGCGTCCCGCCGCGGTGAGCAAGTACTGCTGAATTTCATCTTGATGCCGTTCGCCTTTGCGCTCCTGAGTAAATTGCTTCATACCAAATAGAATCGCCGCGCCGACGATGAGCGCCGATAAAACCAGCGGTAATAACTGCTGCTGACCCATATTGTGTTAGCCCTTGCAGTTCGGTTTCGTGAGTTTATGAGAAATTTGCCAGTACAAAGAAGGTGAGCAGCCAATCGTCAGGTAGATAGCGGCAAAGGGTGGGACATGCAGAAAAATTTTCTTGGACGTTTTTATTTCTACTTAGCCATATTTAGAATTGTGCCCACCAAACACACGAAAAACGCAGAAAGCTTTTTAGTGTATTTGGCGTGTTTAGTGGGCCACGCCAGGTAATCTGACTAAGTAGAATTATAGGCGCACCCGCAACACCACTTTTCCAAAATTTTGATTCGCCGCAACATGCGCGTGGGCTTGCTCGACTGCGGTCCACGGGAAAACCGTATCGATGATCGGATGAATTTGTTGATGCTTAAACAACGGCCACACGCGGGCTTTAAAATCGCGGGTGATGGCGATTTTTTCCGCCAACGTGCGGCTGCGCAACACCGAGCCCAGCAGCCGCAAACGTTTCCGCAGCACCAGGGCCAAATCGATCTCGGCTTTGGCCCCGCCCAGCAAACCAATCAGCACCAAGCGGCCGCGAGGTTTTAGCAAGCGGAGATTCTGCTGCAGATATCCTCCGCCGACACAATCGAGAATTACATCGACGCCCTGAGAGTTCGTCGCCTCTAAAAGTCGTTCGGCAAAATCTGCGGTTTTATAATTGATCCCCAACGCCGCGCCGAGCGCGACACCACGCTGAATTTTTTCGTCCGTACCGGCGGTAATAAAAACTTTGGCGCCGGCCTGTTGCGCCAATTGAATCGCTGCAGTGCCAACTCCGCTGGCGCCGGCGTGAATCAGTAAAGACTCGCCCGCCTGTAATTCGCCTTCCAGAAAAAGATTGACGAAGGCCGTGTAAAAGACTTCGGGAATCGCCGCGGCCTGCTCAAAGCTGAAATGCGGGGGCAACGGCAGCAACATATCTTGGTGAACCGCAACATATTCTGCATATCCGCCGCCGCCGAGCAGACAACAGACGCGTTCGCCGATTTGCCAATGGCTCACGCCGGAATCTTTTTCCACAATCACGCCCGCAGCTTCCAAGCCGATGATATCCGTTTCGCCCGCTGGCGGCGGATAAAGCCCGCGCCGCTGCAAGAGATCCGCGCGGTTCACCGCGGTGGCGTGAATTTTAATCAAAACAAATCCTGCCGCCAGCGTTGGCATGGGCACGTCCGCAAAATAAAACGAGCGCGCCGCATCGTCTTTGACATCAAGCGCTTGCATTTACGCCATGCCGACCGAGTTAACCGGCGTGCGCGCGAATAATTTTTCTGCCGGTGCCGGTGTAAACGAGGCGGCCGTGGTGAACTCCGGCGCCGAACGCCCGCGCTTTAAATAATCCAAAATGCCTGCCGGCAAGTGTTCGTAGAACGGGCCAAGTTGTTCTTTGATCGTGTGATGGTAATATGACGGCGGCACGGCGCTGTCACCGGCAAAGAAGGCGATAAACTCGCGATCATGCGCCATGCGTTCACGCATTTTTAGGTGTTGCAAATAACGCCCGCGTCCCTCCGAGGAGCCGGCGCGCACCAGATTCAGCCAGCGGGGCAACGAGCTTGAGCTGGCCTTGAACCGCTGCCACATCGCGCGCGCGTTAAAAGAATAACGCATGAGACCAACCAGATGATCATAAAATTCGACGGTGGAATAATTTTTCAACTTGACGTTGAGCGCGGAGTTATTGTCCAGAAAATGAAAAGGCACATCCAGCACGCGGCCGTCGCGCAGTAATTGCAAATTCAGCGGCGCGGAATTGCCAAACGCGGTAAACATCGAATAGGCAGGGAAGGCCACCGGGGCCAGATCGAGAAAGCGTTTGGTCAATTCAAACGGCTCGGCGCCGGCATCCACATCCAGTCCGAGCACAAAGTTGGTTTGCACGTACGGAATGTAGCGCGCAATCATGTTGATGTGCTCAGCCACCGACTTCACTTTGTCCATGCCGAAAGTTTTGCCCTGCTTGGATTTGTCGTTGCAATCAAACCACGATTCGATGCCGGGCAGCATCGCCATGAAGCCGTTGCGCTGCAAGCGCTTCAAGTGCGGCTCGCTGAGCAGCGATAGGCTGCTTTCGGCGCCAAAACGAAACGTGCCGGGCCGCACCGATTCTTCGATGATGCCCATGTAGTCGTCAAAGCGCACGCCGAAATTGGGATCGTGCCAGCCGACGGCCGGTTGTTTGTATTTCGTTTGCAGGAACAGCAAGTCTTCACGAATCTGATCATACGGCAGCGGCTGATACTCAATCTCTGCGTCGATGCAGAAGCTGCATTTGTACGGACAACCGAGACTGCCGATCATCGGCACGAAATTGAAGAAATGGGTTTTATCCAATGTTTGCTGAATATATTTCCAGCGTTCGCGCACGCCGGGCAACATCTGCGGCTGTTGCGCGGCGCTGAGCCGCACGCCGAGGTCGGGCTGCGGCGTACAATCCTGCAGAAGATCGTGAATCAGCGGCTTGTCGGCGAATCCGACGACATAATCAAAATAGTGGCGGGCGTCTTCCGCATACGCGCGGGCATGCGGACCGCCCAAAACGGTAATCACATTTTTCTTGCGAAACAAATTGGAGATGCTGTACGCGAGAAAAGCCGCCTGGGTAAACGCGCAAATAAACAGGACGTCAATATCGTTGGGAAGCTCGCGATGCAAATCTTCAAAGCCGGTGTAGGTCACGAGATGAACTTCGTGGCCCATTTCCTCCGCCCACACCGCCACGACATGCGCCATAATTGAAGCAAAATACGGAAACATAATCCGGGCAT
>CAYUVM010000415.1:0-4704 GCA_964447935.1 uncultured Cytophagia bacterium
GGGATGTCATTGAAAACACGGTGAGTCAATAGGCTGTGAATAACAACATTTTTAAGCGGGTTCAGGAAGTCTGGGATCATTACTGGTTCGCGCCGGAATCATTAACGCGCTTGGCGATTTATCGCATTTGGGTTTACGCCATTATTCTTATCGACGTTTTGGTGTGGACGCGCGGACACTTGCGTTATGCCGACGTCGATCCACAGCTTTACCACCCGATTTATTTTTTAAATCTTTTTAATATTCCCGCGCCGGCGCATCCGTGGCTGGATATCATTTATGGCTTGCTCGCGGTTTTCGTGTTTCTTGCGTTGATTGGGTTCAAAACCAATTTTTTCGCCTTGGTGGCCAGCGGGCTTTATATGTATTGGGTGGCGCAATGGTTTTCGTTTGGCTGGGTGCATCATTTGCATCCGCCGCTGTTGTTTTCGATGATCGTGCTTGGCTTGTCGCCCAGTGGCGCGCGGCTCTCGGTTGATCACTTAATGAAACGCTTGCGCGAAAATCATGCAGCGCAACAATTCATCCCCAAAACCGAGGCAGCCAGCCCGTACGCGGCGTGGCCGCTGCGCTTTGTTCAAGTCATTATTATTCTTTTGTACTTTTTATCCGGATATGCCAAATTAAAAATCTCCGGTTGGGAATGGGCAAATGGCACGACGCTGCAATGGTATTTGATGAACGACTACCTCACCTTCGGCGCGCCACAAGGTTTGTGGTTGGCCAATCACAAAACCTTGTGCATTTTACTTTCTTATTTCACCTTAATTTTTGAAACCGGATTTATTCTCGCGCTGTTCATGCCGCGTTATGCGCCGTGGTTTTTGCTCGTGAGTTTTTCGTTTCATCTCGGTACGTATATCACCATGCGCACGTTCTTCGAGTTTTTGTGGTTGGCGTATCCGGTGTTTTTCAATTTTCAAAAAATTGGCGCATGGATTCGAGATAAGATAACCGCCCCAATCGGCGTGACCAAATTTGCCGTACTGTTCGACGGCCAATGCCCACTCTGCATTCGCAGCGTGACCACGGTTGATTTTCTCGATTGGCGCGGCAAATTTATTTTTCGAGATGTAAACGATTGGGAACAAATCTCGCACGATTATCCCGGCCTCGACCAACAGCAGAGTTTGGAAGAGATGCAAGTGATGATTCCCCATCACGGCGGCCACGAAGCGCTGGCAGGATTTTATGCCTTTCGCAAAATTGCGCAGCATCTGCCGCTCGGCATGTTAATCTGGCCGTTCATGTATATTCCCGGTGTGCCGTTTATTGGCAAACGTATTTATCAGTTCATCGCCTCGCGCCGGAAACGAATTACGGGCGGTGCGCGGTGCAGTTTTCATACCTGTGAACTGCCAGTAAGCAGCAATCAATAACCAGTATTCAACGACAACAACCATAAATGAAGAACTGGAAACCTCTCATTTCTTGCATGATCATCTTCTGGCTCGGCTTGCAACTCTGGGCCGGTGTCGATTTCAAAGATTATACCTGGCCGTTCATCGGATTTCCGATGTATGCCCACAAACGCGGCGTGACGTATGATAATGAAGTGCAGAAAATTTTGTTGCGCGGCGTGACTACCCACGGACAGGAAATTGCGGTGATTCCCGAAGATTTCGGCATGTACAGCACGCCGTGGGATCACAGCGTGATGCCAAAATTAAAAGACCCCGCGACGAATCGCGAGGCCGCAGCAAAACTCGTGGATGATTATAATCGCCGCCATCCGCAACGCCCACCGTTGGCGGGAATAAGACTCATCAAGATTCATTGGCGGATGACGGAGACGGTTCCAGTCGAAATGCCGCCGGACACGATTTTGTATTATGCAAAACCCGCTGTACGGCTTGATGGTTAAAACTAACGGCTCTTTTCTTCTGCTCTTACTCCTACTCTTTCTCTTACACGTACTCGCTTTTCAAAAAAATTTAACAGCGCGTAAAAGTATGAGTTCGAGTAGGAGTAAGATTCTTGCAAATAGCCTCACCTCACCAGCGCCATTCGCCGCGTCTCCTCAAAACTTCCCGCGCGCAGACGATAAAAATACGTTCCGCTCGCGTGCCCGTTGGCCGACCACGAAACCGTGTGCTGACCGGCGGGTTGTTCGCCATCCACCAGACGCTCGATTTCCTGGCCGACGCTATTGATAATCACCAACTGCACATGCGTGCGGCGCGGCAGGCCAAACGAAATCGTTGTCTGCGGATTAAACGGATTTGGAAAATTCTGCGCGAGTGAATACGAGTTGGGAATCGTCGCGTTCGGGCGATCCGCCACGCCGGTGGTGGATTTAATCAACGGCAAGGTGTCAAATTTTCCGTCGAGAATTTGTGAGGAATCGCCGCCCAGCCATTGCTCCAACAGCGACGCATAAATTTGCCGATAATCGACGCCCAGTTTTAAGTCGCCGTTTTCAAGATCGGTCAAACTCGGCTGGCTGCCATGAATACCGCCGGTCAGCGGATTGCCAAACATGAACAGCGGCGCACACGTGCCGTGGTCGGTGCCGATGCTCGCATTTTCTTTGACGCGACGGCCAAATTCTGAGAAACACAAACCAGTCACACGATCGGCAACACCGAGCGCCTGCAAATCTTGATAGAACGCCACAATCGACACCGCCAACTCATCCAACAAAAGTTGATGGACGCCAAGCTGGCCGGCGTGCGTATCGAAGCCGCGAATCGAGACGATGTACACGCGCGTGCTCAAGCCCCCGGCGATCATGCGTGCCACAATTTGCAATTGCGCCGCGAGCGATTCGTTGGGATATTGAATGAGATTCGTTTTCGCCTCATACGCCTTCACAATATCGCCGGCAAACTCAAACGCCGATGACGCGGTGTCGCGCAAAAATTCCAACTCTTTTCCAGCCGGCGTTGTCGGCGTCGGTTTAGGTTCAGAGTTGTGGCCGGAGCCTTGACGCTGCACCAGCTCATAAAATTGTAGTGGATTTTGCAGCGCAATGCCTTTTTGATCGCGGCCCAGCAGCGCCAGCGACGAGGTCAAGCCGATTTGAATCGCAGGCGGGCCAAAGGTGCCACACTCTTCGCCGGGCGGGCACATCATATCGAAATATCGCCCCAACCAACCGGTGTTGGAAACGACGTTCGAGCCGGAGCCGGTGAGCCAGATATCGGTCGAACGAAAATGCGAGCGATCCGGATTGGGGTACCCCGCGCCGTGAATGATGGAAAACTTGCCTTCGTCAAACATCGGTTGCAACGGTCTGAGCGCCGGATGAAATCCAACTTCATGATTCAGCTTGATCACCTGATCTTTGGCAATCGCCAGTTGCGGACGCGCCGTGTAATACGCGTCGTGGCCGTACGGCACAATCGTGTTCAATCCGTCATTGCCACCTGACATTTGCACCAGCACCAGCACCCGGCCGTCATCAGGAAAATTCATCGGATATTTCGACTTGCCGGAGCCTGCCAGCGGTTTCGCGAACGACCACATCGGCCACACCACTGGCAACCCGGCCAGCGGCATCATCACATGTATAAAATCGCGTCGATTCATATTTATCTTCCTTGAAAAATTTATTCATTCCCTAATTTTTCGTTTACTGTGTAACATCCGGAACATCAACCGTGAGCTTTTGAGCAAACGCCATGCGCTTTGCCCTCTGCGCCCTGCGCTACATCAATTGAAACTCCGGCAAGCGCATGATCTGCACGAGACAATCTTTAATTTGTTTGTCGGCCCCGGGATAATTGATCGACCAGTCGTCAACGTCGGAGCTGCCCACGAGTACGGTAATGAGAAAATCGCGCGTCGCTTCGTCGAGTGGATAGCGCAACAAATGCGCCGTGAAATTGTCAACCAAATCATCTGCCTTCTCGACGCCAAAACTGCGCGCCAACGCCATCGAGTCGACTTCGATTTGCGTGAGCCGGCTGTTGCCGGGATTGTTGATGTTGCCGCCCATAATGTACGTTTCGGAAAAAACATTGCGCGTTACCAGCGTGCTGGCGTTAATCCAACTGCGCTGTCCGGGCCAGCCTGCAACATTGGGCGGATTCAGCAAATCTTGATCGAGCGCTGTGGCCGAGCTAATGATGTAGGTCGGGGTCACCCGTTTGGGTTTGAGCAGGCGCAAATTATTGACGCCGAGCTCGATCGGGCTTTTGATCAACGACGCCACGGCATGTTCGCTGTAAAAATGGTCGCTCTCGAAAATCGCCTGCACCACCGGTTTGATCTCGTAATTATTCTGGCGGAAAATATTCGCCAACTCCGCCACAAAGGCTTTATCCGTTTCACGACTCACAAAAAATTTGTACAACTTTTCGCAAATAAATTCGGCGGCCATCGGTTGTTCGAGCACGAGATCGACAATCTCATCGCCGCCGAAATTACCGCTTTTACCGAAAACGGTTTTAATGCCACTGTCAAAACGGTTGGGCACCAGATAAGCGGCCGGTTTGGTGGGATCGGTACTGCCGATGTTGCGGGTGTCGATTTGCCAACCGGTAAACGCGCGCGCGGCCTGCTTAATGTCATTTTCCGTGTAATGACCGACGCCCAGCGTGAACAATTCAAATAACTCGCGCGCAAAATTCTCATTTGGCGACGTCCGCAGGTTGCGTACGCCATCGAGATACAGAAGCATCGCCGGGTCTTTATAAATCGCTTTGAGAAAGGTTCGGAAATTGCCGAGCGCGTGCCGGCGCAACGTGTCGTGTTGCATGT
>CAYUVM010000416.1:0-4684 GCA_964447935.1 uncultured Cytophagia bacterium
ATTATGGTAGTAATTTTTTTTCGCTCTTGCACTAAAAAACTCCCCGACTGCTCAATTATTTTGCTGGGCCCCATTCCTTTCTGCTTATCTATCATTCTCATCGCCAAGAATGAGAATGAAACGATTTCGTTCTCGCATGCTTTCCTTGTGCTCCTGACCTCCTGGTGTGTGATTGAAATTTCTCTTAGCCTACTCCTTGGAATGGTTCAGCTATTGAACCTTCAAGCAACTCTTATTGCCGAGTCGCTGCTCTTTGTGGTAGGGACTATATTTTTTATCCATCTTAAACGCCGTCATTTGCCCACGTCCAAAAGAAATTCGTTCATAAGTTTACCAAAGTTCAATGCTCAAGAAGCACTCATCATTATAGTAATTTCAGCGATCGCAGTCACTCTACTCTGGCAGTTGATGGCGGAACCCATAACCAATTATGATTCGTTGGCGTATCACCTGCCGGTTATGGCCAAGTGGTATCAAACGGCTTCTTTTTCGATACTCAATGAACTCGATCAAATTGGGCGCTATCCGTATAGTTGGGAAGCCTTATGTGCGCTTTTTATGCTGCCTTTTTGTGAAGACTTTGCGATAGCGTGGCCTAATTTAGCCGCTTGGGCTATGTTTGGATTGGCCATTTATCGCGTGAGTCAAGAGATCGGTGCAACGCGAATTCATGGAATGGCGCTAGCCGCTTTAGTCTTGACATTGCCGGCATTGACCCAAACGGTCAATACGATGCACATTGATCTGCCCTTGGCTTCATTTATTGTTTGTGGTTTCTACTGGGTGCTTTACTTTCATCGTACCCGTTCTTTGAGTTCTTTTGCGCTGTTCTTAGCAACGCTTGGCATGCTTGCTGGAATAAAGACGTCAGCGCCCTTTTATGGATTCTTACTTATCATTACGTTCGTTGGCTTGGAGATTGAGACAAATTTTCGCCATCGTAAACTTAGCAATTCCATTCTGACGCCAAGTCCATTTTTGATTCCGGTTGCGGCTGGCCTCTTGTGCTGCCTTTTCTTGGGTGGTTTTTGGTATGCTAGAAATCTTATCGACTTGGGAAATCCACTTGGTTTTATCAAAGTGCAATTGGGTGGACACGTTTTATTTCCAGGGAAGCTGGATTACAGCCACTTTCGGCAAACTGCTTTAGCCAATCTGTTTGATCTGGCCAGTTTTGCGGACTGGAAAATTTTAATCGGAGAAATCAAACAGTATTTAAATCTACCATTTCTTGCCATCTTAGTACAAGCACTTTTCGCTCTTTTCGCTTTCGGCGTCAGCCAAACACAAATAAGAAGATTATATCTATTACTCTTAGTGATCTTGCTCGTTAGTGCCGGATATTTGTACTGGCATACTCCCTTTAGCGGCGATAATGGCACACACAACTGGCAAATTACGCCATGGATTAGCCTGGGGTTCAGATACGCATTTCCTTTTCTGGGCTTTCTCGGGGTGGCGGCGGCAATCGGCGCAACGATTATTCATGCTCGCGATGAAGGCCTCGTCGCTATTGTCATGATTTGCAGTATGCTGGCGATGGCGGGAACGATGATGCGCTACGCTATTATTGTTGTGCTGGTGTTTTGGGGGCTGATGATTGAAATTAGTCGCGCCAGTTTCAACCCGGGTGTAAGTCGAATTTTGAAACGATTAAGCTGGGTGGCTGCTGTGAGTTTGCTGATCATGATGACTTTTAACGCGCGTCAGGAACGTGAATTCCAACGGGGTAAAGCTTATTTTGGCGTTCTCGAGTTTCTTGCGAACCATGTTCGCCAAGATGAAACGATTGGATATTTGCTAAGCCACCAAAGCTATCTTTTCTATGGAAAAAAGTTTGATCGGCAGGTTTTATATGTGCCCGCAGAGTCAGAGAATCTCTCTGATTGGCTCGCGTTATTACAGGAAAAGGGTGTTAGCGTAGTGGCCATAGGTCCGCTCCGAGGCAATTGGGAATCACGCAGAGAAGTTTCCTGGTTGGAAGATCCGGAAGGGTCTTTTGTCCGGATCTTTGGCGAAAAGTCAGGTTCAGAACCGTTTTTCTATCGCTTTAAAAGCAAGTTGAATACGCATGATCAATATGATAAGCTGTGATAGAAAAATTTAAACTAATGCGATTGTTTTCAAAAATCTGCTCGGCGTGATTAATACTGTCCCACTTTTTTATATATTGCTTCTAAAAAAAAAAATAACTAAACTACTATATGGAGTTCACTGCTTATTTCAGGCACCGGGTGTTACAGCAACGCCCATATATCCGTCTGGAATGGTGTGAACAAGCTGTTCAAAGACCCGCTTATAAAGAAACACAACCCGATGGCCGAATTCGTCATTGGATATACATTGAAGAACTCGGAAAGTATCTGCGTGTAATAACGCTTGCAGATGGCAAAACGCTCCACAATGCGTTTCCAGACCGCAACTTTAATTTGGATTTAACCCATGCGATTCGAGTATTATCCTGACACCGACACGTTTTACATCCAGCTTCAGGATGGGCCTGGCGCTGATGCACGCGAGGTCGCATCTAATATCGTGCTTGACTTCAACACGGCGGGCGATGTCATCGGCATTGAAATTGAACATGCCAGTCTACGAACTGATCTGATGAACTTTCAACTTTCCTCGTTTCCTGTCCATCGTTCCGTCGCCACGAAAGTTCTTGAGAGTGCGTAATAATTGGAAAGAAATCCGTCGACGCTTTTAAAAGCCAGGTTAAAACAAAAAAGCGAGTGCATCTCCGTCCCCGAGATACACTCGCTTTTTCTATTTAAAAATGGAGCACTGTCAGTTTTTGGCGTCGTCTTCGACCACTTCGAAGTCGGCTTCCTGCACTTTGCCTTTTTGCGGGCCGGTGCCGTTCGTCGGTTGGCCGGAGGCGCTTTTGCCGTCGGCGGAAGCGCGCTCGTACATCTTCGCAGAAATGGCATTCCATTCTTTATTCAACGCTTCGCACGCCGCGCGAATCTCGTCCACGCGATCGGTGCCCATCACGTCTTTAATGCGCTTGACTGCGGCTTCGAGCCGGCTCTTTTCATCCGCTTCCAGCTTCTCGGCCATGTCTTTGATGTTCTTCTCGGTTTGGTAGACCAACTGATCGGCCTGATTGCGCGCTTCGACGCCTTCGCGTTTCTTTTTATCTTCCGCGGCATGGTCGCGCGCGTCGCGTTCCATTTTGGCGATTTCTTCTTTGCTCAAGCCGGTCGAGGCTTCGATGCGAATCGATTGCTGCTTGTTCGAAGCTTTATCCTTTGCCGAGACATTGAGAATACCGTTCGCATCGATGTCAAATGTCACTTCCACCTGCGGCACGCCGCGCGGGGCCGGCGGAATGCCATCGAGAATGAAGCGGCCGAGCGTGCGGTTATCAATGGCCATATCGCGCTCGCCTTGTAAAACGTGAATTTCAACCTGGGTTTGGCTATCGGCCGCGGTCGAGAAAATTTCGGATTTTTTGCACGGAATCGTGGTGTTGCGCTCGATCAAACGGGTGGTGACGCCGCCGAGGGTTTCGATGCCAAGCGACAACGGCGTGACATCCAACAGCAGCACGTCTTTCACATCGCCGCCGAGCACGCCGCCTTGAATGGCCGCGCCGACCGCCACGACTTCATCGGGATTCACGCCTTTGTGCGGCTCTTTGCCGAACAGTTTGCGCGCGATTTCCTGTACGCGCGGCATACGGGTCGAACCACCGACAAGCACCACTTCATCAATGTCGTTGGGGCTCATGCCGGCGTCCCGCATTGCGGCTTCACAGGGCGCCACGGTGCGTTCGAATAAATCGTCGCAGAGTTGCTCGAACTTCGCCCGCGTCAGGGTCATTTGCAAATGTTTGGGGCCGCTGTCGGTGGCGGTGATGAACGGCAAGTTAATGTCGGTTTGCATCACCGTTGACAATTCGCATTTGGCTTTTTCCGCCGCTTCTTTCAAGCGTTGCACGGCCATCGCGTCTTTGGAAAGGTCGACGCCTTCCTGGCGCTTGAATTCCGCGACCAGCCAGTCCATAATGCGTTGATCGAAATCGTCGCCGCCGAGATGGGTGTCGCCGTTGGTGGCTTTTACTTCAAACACGCCGTCGCCGATTTCCAGAATGCTGATGTCGAACGTACCGCCGCCGAGGTCGAACACCGCAATTTTTTCGTCTTTCTTTTTGTCGAGACCATATGCGAGCGAAGCCGCGGTCGGCTCGTTGATGATGCGCCGCACTTTCAGGCCGGCAATCTCTCCGGCCTCTTTCGTGGCTTGACGTTGGCTGTCATTAAAGTAGGCGGGAACCGTAATCACCGCATCGGTGACTTTTTCGCCGAGATAATCTTCCGCAGTCTGTTTCATTTTTTGCAGGACCATGGCGGAGATTTCTTGTGGGGTATATTCTTTATCGCCGGAGCGGACCACGGCAAGATCATTTTTAGCGGCAATGACTTCGTACGGAACCGTGCTGCGCTCGCGGGTGACTTCGCCCATCCGGCGGCCCATGAAGCGTTTAATCGAATAAATCGTGTTCTTCGGGTTAGTAATGGCCTGGCGTTTGGCAACTTGACCGACCAAACGCTCACCGGTTTTGGTAAATGCCACAACGGAGGGCGTGGTGCGCATGCCTTCCGAATTGGCAATCACCTCCGGCTCGCCGCGTTCCATGACGGCGACACATGTGTTCGTGGTTCCATGATCAATTACGTTT
>CAYUVM010000417.1:0-4681 GCA_964447935.1 uncultured Cytophagia bacterium
ACGCGGGGAGATGAAATTGTTTTTGGCGGATTATCATTTGGAGGCGTGCCGGTTGTCTTTGGCACAACATGCGGCCGTGGAAATACCCGGCGTAGAGACGTCCCGCCGGGACGTCTCTACCGTTGCCGATTCCACACCCGTCGATTCTACCACCGATCATTTGTCCAATGCCCGGCAACATCTCGCCACCGCAAAGGAAATGATCGAACAAATGGGCTACGGCCGGCGCAAACCGGAAGTCGAGGCCCTGCAACATGAAATTACGGCATTGAAAATTTGAAATTGTCCATTCTCAATTTAAAATACAACCCGTAGAGACGTCCCGGCGGGACGTCTCTACGACCGTGCCAATTACCCGGCACCTCTCCCCTTTTCACACCTGCCGATTCTACCAAAAATCTTTTGCCGCATTGGCAACCCTGCACTGTTTCCTGCGTATATTGATCACGGTTTTAAATAACAACTTTATTCCGAAACCAAAGATCAAAAAATGTTCATCACCCTGATTCGACATTTTGTTGAACCCCGTTGCCACGGAGGATTTTGATGTCCGCATTGACCATGTCACGCGAAGCCACGCCAACGCCGCTGCAAGCCGAAATGAAAACCCGTCCCCTCTCGACGAACGGCCACGCGGTGCGCCACAAACGCCAACGCTGGATAAAATGGACGCTGTTCGTCGGCTTGCCTATCGTGGCGCTTGCCGCTTTTTTTATTTTGCGCTCTAATGGTGAAGAGAAGAACAAACTCACCACCGTCAAAGTCGTGCGCGGCGATATTGTCGAAAAGGCCATCGCCGTCGGCACCATCGAGCCGCTCACCGAGATCGGCGTCAAATCCAAAATCTCCGGCGTCGTGAAAAAACTTTTTGTCGAGGCCGGCCAAATCGTTGAAGCCGGCGCGCCGTTGCTGGAAATCAAGCCCGACCCGACGCCGCTGGAATTGGCCGAGGCCAAACGCAATGTCGAATCCGCGTTGATTGATTTCAACACGCAGCAGAATGAAATGCAGCGCCAGCAACAGCTCAAAGACCGTGGTTTAATTTCTGACAAAGAATTTCAAGCCGGCGGTGATGTTTTTAATCAATCCAAATTGAAAGTGCAAATCGCGCAGGAGAAACTCGCCCTCATCGAGCAGGGCAAAGTGAAAATCGCCGGCACGAATATCGAGACGGTGATTTACGCGCCAATCAAAGGCTATATTTTGGAAAAGAACATCAATATCGGCGATCCGGTGGTGCCGCTCACTTCCTATCAGGAAGGCACGATCTTGATGAAGATGGCCGACATGAATGCGCTCATTTTTCGCGGCACGGTGGATGAGATCGACGTCGGCAAATTGCGCGAAGGCATGAACGCGCAAATTAAAATCGGCGCGCTGCCCAACAAAATGATCGAAGGCCAGCTCGATAAAATTTCGTTGAAAGCGAAGAAAGAAGACAACGCCACGGTTTTCCCGCTCGAAATCACGCTCACCGCCACCAACGGCACGGTGTTGCGCGCCGGTTATTCCGCCAGCGCTGAAATCGTTATTCAGAAAAAAGAAAAAGTGCTGACGATTCCCGAGCGGCTGGTGACGTTTAAAAACGACACCGCGCGCGTGTTGCTGCCACAACCGGACGGCACGACGAAAGAGAATATCATTCAAACCGGTTTATCGGATGCGTTGAGTATTGAAGTGCTTGGCGGACTTGCAGAAGGACAAGAAGTCGCGGAGCGTCCGACGAAGAAAATTGAATAGCTTGTTAGTAGTAGCGCCTTCAGGCGCAAAATTTTTGTTATAAGAAGAATTGCCCAAACTTCAGAAATTTATGCCTGAAGGCATCACTACGAACTAATTTATGAATCTCCTCAACACTCTGCTCGAATTTGGCCGCGATCTGCGCGCGCAAAAGCTGCGAACGTTTCTGACCATTTTCGGCATTACCTGGGGCACGGTCGCCGTGATCGTGCTGCTGGCGTTTGGCACAGGTTTTATGCGGCAATCACGCGTGAACATGCACGGCATCGGCGACCAAGTGGTGATTGTTTTTCCGGGCCGCACCACGAAAGTTTTTCAAGGCCTGCCGGATGGCCGGCCGGTGCGCTATCGCGAAGAGGATGTTCGGGCGCTGGCGCGCGAAGTACCCGGCATCAAGGCTATCAGCGCGGAGTATTCTAACGGCAGTTTCCCGGCCAAATATGGCGATAAAATCGAGATTCCCACCACCACCGGCGTCTATCCGGTTTACAGCGATATTCGCAACATTATTCCGCAGCCGGGCGGTCGCTTTCTGAACGATCTCGATCAGCAGCAGCGCCGGCGCGTGGTTTTTCTCGGCGATTCCGTGGCAAAACGATTGCTCGGCGCGGAAAATCCGATCGGGAAATATGTGATGATCAGCCAGGTGCCCTTTCAGGTGATCGGCGTGCTGCAGCACAAAACGCAAAACTCTTCTTATAATTCACGCGATCAAGATCGGGTGTTTATTCCGGCCTCGACGTTTGCCAGCGTGTTTGGCGCGACGCGACTGAATAATTTCATTTATCAAAATCATTCGCCGCTGTTCGCCGACGACACGAAAAAGCAATTGTATGCAGTTTTGGGCCGCCGGCATCGTTTCGATCCTGCGGATAAAGACGCGTTGCAAATTTGGGATACGACCGAGTTTGACAAAATGCTGTTCTATTTCTTTTTGGCATTCAATATTTTTCTCGGCATCATCGGCAGTTTCACATTGACCGTGGGCGGCATTGGCGTGGCAAATATCATGTATGTCGTCGTTCGTGAAAGGACGCGCGAGATCGGCGTTAAACGTTCGGTGGGCGCGCATCGTCGCGATATTATGTGGCAGTTTTTCGCCGAGACAATTTTCATTGTCGCCATCGGCGCGCTGCTGGGTTTTCTGATTTCGTATACCCTGGTGAAATTACTCGGCCTGCTGCCGATTCAGGAATTTGTCGGCACGCCGGTGATTTCTCCGATTGTGGCGTTGGCAACGATGACGCTGCTGGCGGTGATTGCGTTGTTCGCCGGATTTTTCCCCGCCCGCCGCGCCGCGAATTTGGATCCGGTGGAGTGTTTGAGGACTTAATTCACCGCCCGGGCGCTCGCAGCGTCCGGACGGTATTAAATGGAATAAATCATGTGGAAAATTCTTCTCGCCGAATTTTGGGGTGATATGAAAGCGCATCGCACGCGCGCGATTCTCACCATGGTCGCGGTGGCGTGGGGCACGCTATCGATCGTGCTGTTGCTGGCGTTTGGCGAAGGCCTCAAAAACCGTTTGGTGAGCGGCCTGCTGAATGCCGGCGATAAAGTCGTGCGCATTTACGGCGGCGAAACGTCACGGGCTTATCAGGGTTTGGCGAAAGGCCGTTCGATTAATTTCACCGACGAAGATTTGGAGGCGCTGCGTGTCAGCGTGCCGGAGATTGATCTCATTAGTCCCCATTACGGCAAATGGGGCACATCCCTCAAATATGAAAAAGAAAAAACCACAACGTACGCCATCGGCGTCGCGCCGACATTCGAGGACATGAGCCGCATGTACCCACAGCCCGGCAGCCGTTTCTTAAATGATTTTGACATGCAGGAAAAGCGCCGCGTGGTTTTTCTCGGCCCGGAGATCAAAAAACGCTTGATGGGCGAGGCCACTGATGCGGTCGGAAAGAAAATTGAAATCGACGGCCTGCCATTTACCGTTGTCGGCGTGATGCAGAAAAAATTGCAAACCAGCATGAGCAACGGCCCGGATGTCAACCGCGCGGTGATTCCCGCGGCGACGTACAAAGCGCTGTACGGCCCACGCTACATCGATTTCATTATCGTGCGTCCGAAAAATGTATTGCAAACCGAACAGATGATGAAAAATATCACGGCGGTGCTGGCGCGCCGCCACAAGTTCGATCCCGAAGATACTCGCGCGCTGCCGAATTGGAACTTTGTGGAGAACGAAAAAGAGTCGCGGAAGGTTTTTCTTGGCATTCAAATTTTTCTCGGCGCGGTCGGCGCGCTGACGTTGGTCATTGCCGGCGTTGGGGTGGCGAACATCATGTATGTGACGGTGAAAGATCGCACGCGCGAGATTGGCGTCAAGATGGCGATTGGCGCGCGCCGCCGGCATGTTTTAGCGCAATTCATTTTTGAGGCGCTGCTGCTTTGTGTTTGCGGCGGCGCCGCTGGATTGTCAATGGCGTGGGGCATCATCACGCTGATGAATCTGATCCCGAAAAGCGATTCCGGCGCGATGGCCTATCTCGGCACGCCGACGATTTCGCTGCCGATTATGTTGGTTTGCACCAGTTTACTTGCCTTCATTGGCTTGCTGGCCGGCTATTTTCCCGCCCGCCGCGCCGCCTCGGTTGATCCGGTGGAGTCGTTACGTTATGAATAATTGAAGCGATCTTCGTAAAACAACAATTCGCCACTTCCCAAAGACCATGCTAAATTATCGGCATGGTCTTTTTTATTGGCATGAAAAATCATTGCTTTTCTGTTAAAGATTTTACTCTTTACATACATGAACATGCACGAGGAAGAGAAACTCACCAAATCCTACGACGCCGCGTTAATGCGGCGGCTGTTGCACTACGTCCGGCCGTACTGGAAACGCATGGCGGTGGCCGTGTTGCTGCTTTTTGTCGCGAGCGTGCTCGATATCGCCGGCCCGTATTTGACGAAAATCGGGATTGACACGTAC
>CAYUVM010000418.1:0-4667 GCA_964447935.1 uncultured Cytophagia bacterium
GGTCGATGAGATTGCCGATGGCGCCGCCGAGAATAAGCGCCAGCGCCAGGCGAAAAACAAAACGCGCTTGCCGCATGCGATAGAGGTAAATCAACAGCGCCAAGCTCGCGATGGCGGCGAACGCCGCATAAAACCACGCGTGGCTAAAATGAAAACCAAAGGCAATGCCGGGATTTTGTACATAGACAAAGCGCAAAATACTACCCAGCGCGTCATACGTTTCGTGCAGGTTAAAACGGTTTTTGATCATGAGTTTCGAGGCTTGATCAAGAATAATGACGAGTAACGAATAAAATAAAATGGCCATGCTTTCCCTTCGGCTTCGCTCAAAGTGATATTGGGAAATTATGTTAGCTGAATTGTAGAATGCTGGCGTAAGGTGGTCAGCAGCGTTTGCAAGTCCGGCGGCAGTTCACTCTCAAAGTGCAACGCCTGTTTCGTCAAAGGGTGTACAAAACCGAGAATTCGGGCGTGCAAGGCCTGGCGCTTAAAATTTTCCAGCAACCCGGCAAGCCAGCGCGTATCTTCGATGTTCATGCCGGTTAAGTTATTTTTTCGTCCGGCATAAACCGGATCGCCAAATACCGGATGCCCAAGGTGCGACAGATGCACGCGAATTTGGTGCGTCCGCCCGGTTTCTAAATTTAAACGCAAAAGACTGAGATGGCGAAATTCTTCCATCACGGCATAATGCGTGACCGCCCATTTACCCTGGTCTTTAGAAACGACGATTTTGCGGCGATCACTGTGGCTGCGCGTGAGAAAACTGGAGATGGTGCCATGACCCGGCTGCGGATGTCCCCAAACCACCGCGACATATTCACGCTCCGTGGATTTCTCTTTAAATTGTGCGGAGAGCGCGGCGTGGGTCTGATCATCGCGCGCGGCCACCAGCAAGCCCGAAGTTTCTTTGTCCAGGCGGTGCACAATGCCGGGGCGCCCTTGCCCGCTCATTTGCGACAACGTTTCGTAATGGTAAAGCAGCGCATTCGCCAACGTGCCGGAAGGATGGCCACAGGCCGGATGGACGACCATGCCCGCGGGTTTGTCGACGACAATCAAATGTTGATCTTCGTAAACGACGCGCAAAGGTATGGCTTCGGGAATGAGCGCGCTGGGAGGCGGCGCAGTGATCCGAACGATAATTTCTTTGCCGGGAGAAATTTGATAGCTGGGTTTGATCGGTGCGCCTGCCACCGTGATAAAACCGTCGGCAATGAGTTGTTGAATGCGCGAACGCGTGAGGTCGGGCAAAAACTGCGTGAGATATTTGTCGAGACGTTCTGGGCGCTGGTTTTCGGCGACTCGCAGTATCCGGACGGTTTCCGGGGCAGTGGGCGTTGGCGAATAGTCTGATCGAGTCGTTTCAGTTGGAGTTTTTGACATTGCGCCAGTTGTCGTTCTCATCGCTCGGCGCCGGCGGCTGGACTGGAAACTTGGCCGGAGCTGGCGCCTCATCTTTTTGCCCTTCGAACAACACCAGCGATACAAGAATGATCATGCCAACGGTCACGGCGCTATCGGCCACGTTGAACACCGGCCAACGCGTGTCTTTAAAGCCGACGTCAATAAAATCGATAACTTTGCCATAAGCAAAGCGGTCGATGAGATTTCCAATGGCGCCGCCGAGAATGAGGGCCAGCGAAAAACGCGCGGGGAAGGCCTCCTGCCGCATGCGATAAAGATAAATTAAAATGATGACACTGGCGACCGAAGCAAAGACCGTGAAGAACAGTGGGCTGCCAAAGCTCAAACCGAATGCCATGCCGGGGTTTTGAATATATGTGAACCGCAGCACGTCGCCCAGCAACTCGATGGATTCGCCGAGATAAAAGCGTTCCTTAATGGCAATTTTGGTCGTTTGATCGAAAACCACAACCACCGCAGTGAAAAGTAAAACCCACATGCCTTGCAATGATGAGAAGAGAGACATGAAAAATAAAACGTAAATAATTAAGATGTAAGATTGGACTTATAGTCAGAACGACAATCTATTTTGACATTGTTAAGTTAGCCACGGAGCACGCAGAGATTTACGGTGTTTTTCTATTTATACTCGCTGATCTCTGTGGCTGTATTTTAACTTAACCTTGTCACACTATTTCTGCAATTTAAAAACACCGTAAGCCCAACAAAGCATCTGGCTTTCGTTGAGCAATAAAACCCCTCCCCGATTTAGCCCTCTGCCGACGTTAATAAGCTGCCGAAAGAGGTGCATAAATCGGGGCGAGCAGAAAAACGATAAGGATATGCACAAATGCACTTTCCGATTTTCAGCCGTGCTGGCGAGTTGAAAAATTATTCCTCAGCGCCCTGAAAATCTTCGCCACTCCGCTCAAGCCATTTCACCGTAAGGCTCTTTTTCTTCGTTGGCCTTGCAGGTGATGCAGAGCACGGCATGCGGCACGGCTTCCAGCCGTTCGCGGCTAATCGGCTGATTGCAATTCAAGCAATCGCCGTAGCTGCCTTTTTGCACGCGCTCCAAAGCTTGATCGATGCGAGCAAGCAGTTTGTTTTCTCGGGTCGCAAAATAATAGGCCTTCTCCCGCTCCATCGTATCGGTGCCGAGATCGGCCATGTGACACGCGTAAGATGACTTCTCACCGGAAGCTTCTTTCATGGTGTTGGCGCCGTCACCATTTTTGAATCCATCCAATTCTTTCAGTAACTCGGTACGCCGCTCGATGAGCAGGCGATTGAAATTCCGGAGATCGTCCGGGGTAAAACGGGGGTGGTGGTGTTGCATTGAACCCTCCTCGTTAGTTCGATTCCCCAAATGTGCAATACATTTAGAAACCGTTATTTAATCCTCAAATCCGCTCAATGCAGATGATCGTTTTGTCGCCGTTAATTTCCCATTCTTCGCGATGGGTATGCGGCGAGGCCATACTATCGCGTTCCAGCGTTTCCGCCAACGTTTCGTTTTTTACGTAAAGCAGAGACTGTTGCAGCGCCCGATGCAGTGAATCAGAAGTTTCGTAGCGAATGTGAATGCGATCGATCACGTCGAAGCCGGCGTCTTTGCGCATATTCTGCACGCGGTTGACGAACTCGCGCGCCAGCCCTTCGGTGATCAGCGCTTCGTCCAGATTGGTGTCCAGCGCCACCGTCCATTCACCCGCGGTCGAGACCGCCAGCCCTGCGGCTTGTTCGGCCTTAATGCGAACGTCATCAAGATTGAGCGCCATCGTGTCGCCGGATAGCGTCACCGCCAGCGTGCCATCGGCTGCAAGCTGGCGAATTTGCTCCGGAGTTAAGTGGCGAATAAGATCTGCCACCGCATTGGCGTTCTTGCCGAATTTTGGGCCAAGCGCTTTAAAAATCGGTTCGGCGCGCGGCACGGTGAGCGCTTCAGTATTTGGAATCAATTCCACCGTTTTGACATTGAGTTCATCTTTAATTAAGCCGCTGCCGTCGCGCAACGCCACATTTTTTTGCTCATCCGCGCTGACGATGAGCAAACGCCGCAGGGGCTGCCGCACTTTGAGGGCCCTGGCATTGCGCAAAGCGCGGCCGGCGACGACAATGTCGCGCACTATTTCCATTTTCGTTTCCAGCGCCGGCTCGCGAAATTGAAATTCCGCATGTGCGGAACTGGGAAAATCTTCGAGATGGACGCTTTCACAATTCCCGGCAGCATTTACGCGGGCATCTGCCAGGCGGACATATAACGCCTCCGCAATGAATGGCGCGACCGGCGCGATTAACTTGCTGAGGGTCAATAGAACGTGGTACAGCGTTTCGTACGCTGCTTGTTTATCGGCGCCCATTTCGGATTTCCAAAAACGGCGGCGGCAGCGTCGTACGTACCAATTCGACAAGTCATCATTGACAAAATCGTTGATGGCGCGGGCGCCGCGCGTGACATCGTAACGGTTATAGGTTTCCTCAACGCGACTCACCAGGCGATTCAACGCCGAAAGCAACCAGCGGTCGATTTCCGGGCGTTGTTCAAATGCAATGGTATGCCCGGTAAATTTGAATTTGTCGATATTCGCGTACATCGCGAAGAAAGCATAGGTGTTGATGATGGTGCCGAAAAATTTTCCGACAGTCTCTTTCACGCCGTCCACATCAAAGCGCGTCGGCATCGACAACTGGCTGTTGGTCAACAGATACCAGCGCACCGGATCGGCGCCGAATTGCTCGACGACAACAAACGGATCCACCGTGTTGCCGAGCGATTTCGACATTTTTTTGCCGTCTTTGTCAACGACGTGACCGACCACCACACAATGTTTGTAGCAAGGCTTGTCAAACATCAACGCCGAGATTGCCAGCAGCGAATAAAACCAGCCGCGCGTTTGATCGATGGCTTCGCAAATATAATCGGCGGGAAAGCTGCGTTCGAAAATTTCTTTATTCTCGAATGGATAATGCCATTGCGCGATCGGCATCGCGCCGGAGTCAAACCAAACATCGATCACTTCCGGAGACCGGCGCATGGTGCCGGTGCAGCTTGAACAACGCCACGCAATCTCGTCGATATGGGGCTTGTGTAAATCATTCGGCCGTTTGCCGCTAAATTTTTCCAACTCCGCAACGCTGCCAATGCATTCTTTGGTTTCACACCGATCACAAATCCAGATCGGCAACGGCGTGCCCCAGAAACGGTCGCGATGATCTTGAATCTGGGCAAAAACGGCTGACAAGGACTTGAGTTCGAC
>CAYUVM010000419.1:0-4664 GCA_964447935.1 uncultured Cytophagia bacterium
AAATTTCCGGATCGTCGAGGACGTAATAACGGTACGCGTGGTGCGTCAACTCCTTACGGAGTTTTTGGATTTCGGTTTGGGATGGGTTCATCGTATTAAAATCAAAACGAAGATAATTTTTGCCAATTCCAATAAACTGAACAGAGTTTTCATCTTCTATTCTTCGTCAAAATAATCCAAATCAATCTTTTTAACTGTATAAGTCGCCAATTCAGCAACGCCGACACCGTGATCAATCATGAGTTGCGTGAGCTGTTCGCCTTCAATGAGGACGATTTTCTTTTCAATGCGATTGACATATTCTTTGGCATCTTGGGAAAATTGCGAAGTCGTGATGAGCACGCCCTTTCTTGCTCTTTGTCCTTCCAGACTACCCGCAAATGCTTGAACGACAGGTCTACCTACTGTGTTTTCCCAACGTTTTGCTTGAATATAGACGGCGTCTAAACCTAATTTATCTTCCTTGATAATTCCATCTATTCCGCCGTCACCGCTTTGTCCAACAGCTTGCCCGGCATCTTTCCTAGATCCGCCATAGCCCATAGCCACCAACAGATCAACAACTAATTTTTCAAAAAACTTTGGAGATAAATTCTTGATACGATCCAAAAGTTCTTGTGAGAGGGTGCGTCTCAAATTTTGGTAACTTGACTCCAAGCTTTCTTCCGGTGTTTGATTCGGTTCTTCATCTTTTTCATCATTCTTGTTTTCTTGCCGTGACGATTTTTGAAAGTCGAGAAACTCAGGGAATTGCCTCAAAAACTTTACATTAATTGTCGTGGGGTTTGAATTCAAAATTTGCAGGCCGCGTTCCGTTATCCGAAACTTTCCGCGTCCAGCGCTTTCCAAAAGCCCGGCCTTTTTTAAGTAGGTTCGTACCCAGCCAACTCGATTATCAAATCTTGTTTGAATTCCACTAGGAAGAATTTCCTTTTTTTCGGCTTCCGTTAAGCGAAATTCCTTTGCAAGTGTGTCAGCAATATCACCAAATGTATGCTCTCGTGTATCTCGAAGCGTTTTCAAGAACGGAAGCATTAAGCTTTGATAATCTGGGACTGGCATGTATCACCTTTAAAATGAGTTATGAAGCTGGCTTATCTTCCGCAAGCCTCTTCGTCACCAGTTTCTCAATAAACGCCACCAACTCTTCCGCTTTACGGTGATACAACTCAGCAACTTTGTCGTCAATCACCATATCGACGTCATAATCAGCTTTGTTGCGAACGTCGTAAGCTTTGTTCAGAAGTTCGCCATATTCTTTTGGTACCAATCCGGTTTTGGCATAATCACGTCCAAAAGCTGTAATGACACCGGAGTGTTTTTTGTAGCGTTTTCCATCCAAAAGCAAAAGCGCTGACACGGCATGAAACATCGCATAGTAAGCGCGATTGACCGTGCCGTAGTAGTGTCGGTTCACGAACATCGACCGCATCTCAGCGAGATTCCGTTTTGCGACCTCGATTAGTTTTATGCAATTAACACGCCGTTTTTCTTCCATATCACAATCCCTTCCTTTTGGATGTCATCGGCAAGATACGATAACCGTCCCCACTCGCCGTAAAAACGCTTTTGACTGATCACTCGGGCATCAATCAAGGCATTGTGTTCAAGCGAAGTTTCGTGGGCGATACTCCAAATACGATCTTCAGCGCCAAAATCATCACGTTGGCAAATGATCGCCACATCGATATCCGAGCCGTCTTCCGCATCGCCACGCGCCGTACTGCCGTACCAAATGATTTCGTCAATTTGGTCGCCGAGTTGTTTCACCAGTTCTTCCGCAAAGACGCGGACGATTTTTTCGACCTGTGGTTTGTCGAGTTCAATGGTGATCATAATGATTTTTCCTGAACATAGTTTATGGCCGTGACTATATCTTCTGCACTGACCTCATATTCGCGAATGATTTCTTCCATCGTCATTCCACCGGCAAGCCCGCCGACGATACGAGCAATCGGAACGCGCGTTCCACGAATAATCGGTTTACCGTGTTGGATTTCCGGGTCGATGATGATTCTATCGTTCATTAGAGATTCTCCGATAAAACAAAATTCAATTTAAAAATTTAAAATTAATTTCAAATAATTTTCGTGGCTCACAGCTTTCCAGTCGCGCCGACTGGGTACGACTACGACAGCGCCTTGCTTTTTACCTTTTCCTTTTTGCTGTTTGCTTTTACGGCTACCCCTTAATACACCCCAACGGCCGCAATTGCGCCACCTTCCGTGAAATGCCCGCGTAGTGACAAGTATCCACGACATCCGAAACATCTTTATACGCCTCGGGAATCTCCTCGTCAATCGTGCCGCGGCTCGCGCCCATAACGTAGATGCCTTTTTCCAAAAGTTCGCGAGAGATGTTGCGACCTTGCGCAGTTTTCTTGGCTTTGTTGCGGCTCATAGCGCGACCGGCGCCGTGACAGGTCGAGCCGAAGGTTTGCTCCATCGCACCTTCGGCTCCGACGAGCACGTACGAGTATCGGCCCATGTCGCCGGGGATGAGCACGGGCTGGCCGACTTCCTGATACGCTTCGGGAAGCTGCGGATGCCCGGCGGGAAACGCGCGCGTCGCGCCTTTGCGATGCACGCAGACTTGCATTTGTTTACCACCAAACGTGTGCTCTTCCATTTTCGCAATGTTGTGCGCAACTTCGTAAACCGTGCGCAGGCCGATGTACTTTGGCGCTTTGTTGATGATTTTTGAAAATGTCTCGCGCGTCCAATGCGCGATCATTTGGCGATTGGCAAACGCGAAATTCACCGCGCAGCGCATCGCGCCGAGATAACTTTGGCCTTCCGGCGAGCTGATTGGCGTGCAACACAATTGGCGATCCGGCAAGGTGATGCCGTATTTGTGCACGGCTTTATCCATGACGCTGATATAATCTTCGCAGACTTGATGGCCGAAGCCGCGCGAGCCGCAATGAATGATCACGGTGATTTGATTTTGAAAGAGACCAAGCGCTTCCGCGGCCCGCGCATTGAAAATCTGCGCGACATAGCCGACTTCGAGAAAATGATTGCCGCTGCCGAGCGTGCCAAGCTGCGGCTTGCCGCGCTCATTGGCTTTTTTTGAAATTTTGGCCGGATTCGCTTGAGCCATCTGGCCGTGTTCTTCAATGAACGTAAGCTCATCTTTATCGCCGTAACCGTTTTTAATCGCCCACGCTGCGCCGGTCGTCATCACCTCTTCCAAATCTTTTGGCGTGAGTTTGACCTTGCCCTCGGAACCGACGCCAGTGGGCACGTTGCGAAAGAGCGCTTTGACGAGTTCTTGAATTTTCGGCTCAACTTCATCGCGCGTGAGATCGGAAGCCATCAAGCGGACGCCACAATTTATATCATAACCAACCCCGCCCGGCGAAATCACGCCGGAATTCACATCGAAGGCAGCAACGCCGCCAATCGGAAAACCATAGCCCCAGTGGATATCCGGCATGGCGAGTGAATAACCGATAATGCCGGGCAAATGCGCCACGTTCGCGGCTTGTTGCGGCGCGTTGTCGGCGAGAATATCTTTGAGCATTTTCTCGGACGCATAAATCCGCGCCGGCGCCAGCATATTGCCCTGCTGCGGAATTTCCCAGATATAGTCGGTAATTTTTTTGAGTTGAATTTCGGACATGAGCACACCTCTTGGCAATTTCATGTGTGGCACGAACCGCCAAATTACACATCAAAAATCACTTGCGCTTCCCAACCGGTAGACGTTTCTCGCACATAAAGTTCGTGATACGTCACGGCCTTGATTTCGGTTTGAATCACATGGCGAGCCGAATCAATTTTTTCGCCACGAACGGTGGCGCGCACGGCGGTCGGCGATATTTCGGCAATCTCAAATTCGGCATACAACTCCAATTGAGTGAGACAATAAAAATTCAATTCCGCCAGCCACGCCACGAATAAGGCTTCGACATCATCGGCGGCAACCTCAATTTCCTGTTCGAGCCGCAGTTCAACAGAATCCAACTTGATCATCGCATCAAATAAAGCTTGCCCCGCAACCGCGAAGAGTTCCGCGAGGGTCGGAGCAAAAAGCCGATAACCGACATCGGCGGTATGATCAATGGGCGCAAAAAAAGATTCTGGCATTATTAGATCGTCTGCAACGAAAAGAACAATCATTACAAATCGACTTGCTCAAGTTGCTGCAACACGCGTTCGCGAATTTGTTGGGGCGCCGGCTTGTTGTAAACCAGCTTGCCGTTATCGATGATCGGCACCAGCAGAGATTCTAATTGGCCGCCGCAGGCGCATTTCTCCAATTTAAAAACCGAGGGCACAATGCGGCGCGTCCCGCAGCTTTGACAGCGTAATAAATCTTTGCGTCCGGATTTTTTACCGCGCTTGGCAATCGCCTTGCCATTAATTTCCACCAAATCCATGGAAAAATCCAAAACCGCGGCATTGGAAATGGCGGTGCCAACGCCGTACGCATCCGCAACGGCGTTGTATTGTTGAATCTTTTGCTCATCAATGCCGCCGGAAAGAAAAATCTTCACGTGTTTAAAACCGCGCAAATCCAACTCCCAGCGAATTTCACCGGCGAGGCTCGCAAAGTTGCCGCGGCGGTTGCTTGGCGTATCGAGCCGACTTCCGGCGAGTTGTTCGCGCATGGCTTCGGCCACGCGCAGCGCTGCAAAGTTTTCATCGCTAAACGGATCG
>CAYUVM010000420.1:0-4651 GCA_964447935.1 uncultured Cytophagia bacterium
TAACCGAAACTTTTCCGCATTGATGACGACGACGAAATCACCCACATCGAGGTGCGGGGTGAATTGCGGTTTGTTCTTGCCGCGCAGCACGGTGGCAATTTTGGTCGCCAAGCGACCCAGCACCAATCCGCTGGCGTCAACCACATACCACTTCCGCTCGATTTCGTTCGCTTTGGGAATGTAGGTACGCAAACTTCTCTCCTTATAAAATTAATTCTCGTAGCCCTGCTTCCTTGTTAGACACAGCATAAATTTAGCGTTCGCAGTAATCCACAAGGCGCCGCCTCTGGGGGCGCGGCTACAAATGCTTCAAAAACCCAAAATATAAACTTATGAAAAAACAGCCTCAGAGTCAAGCTCTTTTTCCGTTAAAAAACTTATAACCAATGAGTTTATAAGCCAGCCGCGCTGCAAAAAAATCCGAGCCGGCCAGTCCACGCAGTGGCATCAACTCGACGATATCGCAACCCACCACTTCGCGGCGAGAAAACAGCGCGCGCAGGAAATCGAGCGCTTCGTACCAGCCAAAACCACCTGGTTCGGGCGTGCCAACGGCTGGCATTTCCGCCGGATTAAAAAAGTCCAGATCGATTGTCAGGTAAACGTGCGTTCCCGCTAAATTAAAAACTTCTTCCATCCACCGTGCCGCGCCAAGTTGACGCATCTCGTGGGCGTAATAAACCCGCGACGGCGCTTTAAGCCGTTCGCGTTCACCAATGATGCCGCTGCGAATGCCGAGTCCAACCAAAGGGCAGAACTCCACCACACGCGCCATCGCGCAGGCATGGCTATAGGGTGAACCGGCGTATTCTTCACGCAAATCACTGTGGGCATCGAGTTGAACGACCCAGAGATCGGGATATTTTTCGTGCATTGCCTGCACCATGCCGGGCGTCACCGAATGCTCGCCGCCCAGCCCGATCACAAACTTGTCATCGTTGAGTAATTTGCGGCAGGAGTCGGTAATCATTTTCACCGCCCGTGCGCCGCGCGCTTTGCCAAAGACCGGCGGTTTCATTGTCGCAATTCCAACTTCGCAGGATTCAGCATTCAACTCTTCATCAAAAAATTCCACTTGTTGCGAAGCTTTGATGATCGCCGCCGGACCGCGCTTCGTTCCCGCGCCGTAGGAAGTGGTGGCTTCATAAGGTAACGGCAAAATGGCCGCCTTCGCGGTTTTATAATCGGAAAGTCTTGGCTCGAGGCCGAGGAAGTTGTTAGGAGTTTTGAGTTTGGACATTGACAAATACAGTTTTAGGTTGCAGTTTATTGATTGTCTTTTGGAAGCAGTGACCCAAGTTGAGAGAGTAAATTAGGCACATCAGAATCTACTGTTTTCCAGACCTCATCAAAATCAACGATATCGTAAGCGTGAATGAGTTTATCGCGCATGCGAGCAATTGGGCTCCAAGGAATTTCGGAACGCTGCACGCGAAAATCCGGTGAAAGTCGTTTTACAGCTTCGCCCATGATCAATAATTGGTGTAAAATGGCTGATTGGGTTTTAAGATCCCTCAAGAAGGCCTCTTTGTCCATCCCCTGTTTGAAGGCCAGAATAAGACGTGCGGCTTGCGCAATATCTAAAAGAGTGGTTTCATCACGAGACATAAACAACTTCGGCGGTGTTTAGTATTTCCTGACGGCGTATCCAATTGTGGCTTTGCTCCACGGCGCGTTTGCTGAAAAGATCGATCGGGCGCTCCAACAACTGTGATAATTCAAGCTCCATTTGGGAGTGATCGAACAAACTCCAGTTCGCCGCCGGTTTGAATTTAACCAAAACATCGAGATCGCTGTTGGAATCGAAATCATCCCGCAACACCGAACCGAAAAAAGCCAGCTCCTCAATCATCCAGCGTTCGCAGAATTCAGCCAGTTGGCTTTGGGGTAATTTTATATTGCGATTGATCATTGTTTGCATGATATCAAAACGTTACCGCATTACATTAAAATATAACACAAAATCTGAACGATGCAACACCTTCGTTTTATCCTGCCGCTCAACCTCTGAAGGCGCGAGGACAAAACTAAAACTCCGGATTCACCCACAACTGCTGTTTATTATAAACGCCCAAAACTTTGCCTGTTAACTCCCAACCGTGAAACGGCGTATTGCGGGATTTGGAATAAGTTTTCGTTTTGTCAACCGTCCAAATTTTAGTGGGGGAAAAAAAGGTCAGATTCGCGGGCTGGCCTTCTTTGATTTGCACGACGGGCAAATTCAGAACGCGGCGCGGCGCGGCCGTGACTTTGGCCACCGCGTCCGAGAGCGAAAGTAAATTGGGTTTCACCAGTCGCGTGATCATCAAGCCCAGCGCGGTTTCGAGGCCGGTAATGCCGAATGGCGCCGCGGCAAATTCGGTGTCTTTCTCTTCAATCGAATGCGGCGCATGATCGGTGGCAATCACGTCAATGGTGCCATCCTGCAAACCCGCGATCATCGCTTCCACATCACGCAGCGAGCGCAGCGGCGGGTTCATTTTTGTATTCGTGTCATAATTTGAAAGCGCCACTGCTTCATCCGTCAGCGTGAAATGATGCGGCGTCACTTCGCAGGTCACCGAAATGCCGCGTTGCTTCGCCCAGCGGATCAACTCCACGGAACGCGCCGAAGAGAGATGCGCGATATGCACGCGCGCGCCGGTATACTCCGCCAATAAAATATCGCGCGCCACAATAATGTCTTCCGCCACCGTCGGCATGCCGGGCAAGCCGAGCCGCGTTGAGAACATGCTTTCATTCATCGCGCCGCGTTCATCCAGACTCGCTTCTTCCGCGTGTTCGATGATCGGCACGCCGAGCATCTGCGCGTATTCCATGGCGCGCCGGGTGATCTCCGCCGTGGCAATGGCACAGCCGTCGTCGGAAAAAGCCACGGCGCCGGCCTCGACCAGCTCGGCCATTTCCGCAAGCTCTTTGCCGGCGCGGCCTTTCGTGGCGGCGGCAATCGGATAAACATCGACGAGCGTCTCGCGGGATTTTTGAATCACCGATTCGACGATCTCGCGTTTATCCATCGCCGGCGAGGTGTTGGGCATCGGGCAGGCGGCAGCGAACCCTCCGGCGGTCGCCGCCGCGCAACCCGTTGCAATCGTTTCTTTATCCTCGCGTCCTGGCTCGCGAAAATGCACATGCATATCACACCAGCCCGGCGTCACGACGAGATCACGCCCATTGATCATTTCAAAACTCTGCGGCGCGGCGAGGTTATTGCCAACACGCGCGATCATGCCGTTTTCAATCACCATATCCGCGTGTTGGTCGAGCGCTTGCACCGGGTCAATCATGCGTACGCCGCGGACGAGGAGATTTTTGATTGGTTTGGTTTCAAGCTTGCGAGGCATAAAGCGCCCTTCTCGTTAAAAAATTCGTCTAAATCCGTCAAATCCGCGTTCAAAGTTTTTTTATTTCGACAAGCCCAAACTGGTAGTCTGGGTTACGCGTTGCCATTCATCACTTCCTGCTCGCCGCCGCTCTTCAAGAACAACACGGCCATCCGCACGGCGACGCCGTTGGTCACTTGATCGAGAATTACGGAGAACTCGCTATCGGCCAGATCGCTTTCCAACTCGACGCCGCGATTGATGGGGCCGGGGTGCATGATCACGACGTCGCGCTTGGCGTCTTCGAGACGCTGCCGCGTAACGCCGAAGTGCAATGAATATTCGCGCACCGAGGGCAGCAAGCCGGTCTTTTGCCGCTCTAATTGCAGGCGCAACACATTTACCGCATCAGCCCAGCGCAGCGCCTCATCAACTTTTTTGAATACAATCAAATCGCGGCCAAACGCCGCCGGCAGATCGCGCGGCAAAAGCGTCGCCGGGCCGCATATCGCCACCTCTGCACCCATTGCCATCAACCCGTGGATATTACTGCGCGCGACCCGGCTATGCGTGATGTCTCCGACAATCGCAACTTTCAATCCCTGCAACCGTCCAAACTTTTCCTGCAGCGTCATCATATCAAGCAAACCTTGCGTCGGATGCTCGTGCTGCCCGTCGCCCGCGTTGATCACACCGGCCTCGAGGCATTGCGTCAGAAAATAGGCCGCGCCGGACGCCTGATGCCGGATCACCACCATATCGATTTTCATCGCTTCGATATTGCGCACGGTGTCTTTCAGCGTTTCGCCTTTGGCCACAGAAGAGCCGGACGTGGTGAAATTGAGGCTGTCGGCGGAGAGGCGTTTTTCGGCAAGTTCAAAAGAAAGGCGGGTGCGGGTGGAAGCTTCAAAAAAAAGATTGACAATGGTTTTGCCGCGCAATGTCGGAACCTTGGGAATGGGACGGGTCAGAACTTCTTTAAACGATTGGGCCGTTTTGAGAATCAGGGCAATCTCTTCGCGGCGAACACCTTCGAGGCCCAACAGGTGTTTAGAGATAATCATGGCGACCTCAGCAAGTTGCAAGTCGCAAAGGCAGCGCCCGTGGGGGCAAAAACCAAGATGTCATACGCTGGGGTCAACGCCCTTGTCAACTTTGGTGAATGACTCAACCAAATCTTTTGATTTTTTTTCATCAGTGGGCTCGACTAAGTAAACGCCGTCTTCGCCGTCAATATTTTTTAGTTGCACGCGGACTTCCTGCCCGGCAGTGGTTTGCACTTCCTGCCCAATGAAATCCGCTCTGATCGGCAACTCGCGGTGCCCGCG
>CAYUVM010000421.1:0-4628 GCA_964447935.1 uncultured Cytophagia bacterium
TGAGCCATTGCTCGAGCCGCAAGTTGTCGATAACCACAAACACCACGCGGCGGTTTTGCTGGAGCGGCGGCAGCACAAATTTCTGCACCAGCTCCGGCGAGAAGATCGGTTTTTCCGCCGGCGCCGCGCCATTCGCCTTGATCCAGTTTTTATAATTTTTCTCGAAGAACTTGGCGAATTCGGCATTGCCTTCCCGCTTTTGCTCGGCGAGCATTTGCCGCAGGCTCAAATCCGGATGGCGATCCAGCTCGATTTCCCACTCGCAAATGCGCAAATAGAGATTGATCCAATTTTGCCACGACAGCGGCTCCAGCAACTCGCGCGCAATTTGATTGAACTCCGCGATATAATCGCGCGACACCCGGGCGCCGGTAATTTTACGCGCATCCAAAATTTTCTTGCACGTCGAGAGAATCTGGCTGGGATTGACCGGCTTGGTGAGATAATCGTCGATGCGGCTGCCGATGGCTTCTTCCATTAGCCGCTCTTCCTCGTTCTTCGTCACCATCACCACCGGCAGCGACGGGTTGATTTCCTTGATTTCCGCCAGCGCGGTCAAGCCGTCTTTGCCCGGCATCATTTCATCGAGCAGCACCAAATCAAACGGCTCCTGCCGCACCAACGAAATGGCATCGTCGGCGTTGGCCGCCGGACGCACCGCATAACCTTTTTCTTCTAAAAACAAAATGTGGGGCCGGAGCAATTCGATCTCGTCATCCACCCACAGAATTTTATTGCGCGTTTCCGCCATCGTAATCCGTCAATGTCCTATTTTAAGAAATTCCGCAAAGCGCAAAGGGCACAGAGCATGGTTGCGTGCAACGCGATACTCTCTGCCCTTGGCTGAACTGTTCTAAAAAGTAGCGAAGTTTGGGGAGATTGTCAACAGGGAATTTGGGGAAGGATAGCGAATCACTAAAGAGAATGGAAGAAGATCTACATCACACCCCTGGGGTCAGTTTATGAGTTTCGGCAAATCATCTTTTTAAATTTAAGAATTTTTATCCTTATTTTCGCAATTTTGCGAATAAATGAGGACATTAGTAAAGCCGGCTTATGCTAAACCTTTAAAAATTCGGATACTCTTGTCTTTAATTCATAGGCATATTACTTGCAGGTATCATCCCACATTCCATTTTATATATCTCAAAATCAAGGTGTTTTTGTTCGCTAGCAGAAAGCCATATTGAGAAATTCGCTTAGCGAGAGACGACATGGCCACCGATAAGCTGTTTCGCGAGCAGATGCCGGCTTTTTAATCCATTCTGGGGTTGTATTGGCGCGCAAAGTTTTACAAATGCCCTACAGCGTGACTTGCCAAAAGTCGGCCACGACGCTTGCCGCTTTCCCTTCCGTATATTCGGTATAAAATGACTGTATTATTTCTTGTTCGTGTCAAAAGGCAAAGACCATGATCGGCCAAACCCTCTCCCACTACAAGATTCTCGCCCTCATCGGCGAAGGCGGCATGGGTGTCGTCTACAAGGCGGAAGACACCAAATTGCAGCGCCACGTCGCCCTCAAGTTTTTGCCGCCGGATCTGACGCGCCATACCGAAGCCAAGCAACGCTTCATCCAGGAGGCCCGCACAGCTTCGGCGCTTGATCATCCCAATATTTGCACCATCTACGAATTTAGCGAGACCGAGGATGGACAACTGTTCATCGTGATGGCTTATTACGACCAGGAGTCATTGAAAAGCCGGATCGAGCGCGGGCCGTTGCCTCCAGCCGAAGCGATGGACATCGCCTTGCAAGTGGCGGAAGGGTTGACGAAAGCTCATGCCAAAGGCATCATTCACCGCGATATCAAGCCTTCCAATATTATGATCACCAGCGACGGCATCGCCAAGATTGTGGATTTTGGCCTGGCCAAACTCAGCCGGGGGCAACGGCTGACGGTGGAAGGTAAAACGATGGGAACGATCGCGTATATGTCACCCGAGCAGACCCGCGGTGATGACGTCGATCAGCGCAGCGACATCTGGTCGTTGGGAGTCGTTCTGTATGAAATGCTCACGGGAAAATTGCCGTTCCGAGGTGAACACGAGCAGGCAATCATTTATTCTATTGTGAATGAAGAGCCGGAACCGCTGTCCAAGTTCATTCCCGAGATTGAGGCCTCCTTCCAACAAATCACCGACAGGATGTTGAGCAAAAAATTGGAGTCGCGCTATCGGGAAGCATCGGAAGTGCTCGATGATCTAAGGGGCTTGCAATCGGGAGTCGAGTCCGGCATCGTCGCGAAATACTTCCGCCAAAAAAGACGCCGGAAAATATATGCGCTTGCCGGAGGTTTGGCTTTCGCAGTCACATTAACGGTTCTGGCACTCTTGGGCGTGTTTGATTTCGAGGCTTTACAACAAAATGACGACTCGAAACACCGCGTTGCAATATTGCCCTTCATTGTTCGCGGCGGTGAAGATCTAGCCTATCTCGAAAACGGCATTGTGGATTTGTTGAGCATCATGCTCGATGGCGCGGGCGATTTAAAGCGGGTTGACCCTTATGCTTTGCAAAGTTATATATCGCGCGAAGCGTTGCAAGCGCGTGATCCCGAAACAGGGCGAACTATTGCCCAACATTTTGGCGCGGGTTTGTACGTTATCGGCAGTGTTCATGGGGTCGGCGATCAAGCACAGTTGTCGGCTTCGCTTTATGACGTGAAGAAGGGAATGCTACACAATTTTCAAACCAAGCGATTGGAGAAAACCAGAATTGCTCAACTGGTGGATGATCTCGCCATTCAATTGGTCGCTTCACAGGGCGAAGTCGCGGCCAACCAATTTAAGAATCTTGCTTCCGCAACGACCACTTCATTTGCTGCGCTCAAAGACTATTTAGAAGGCGAAAGCTACATCCGTGCAGAAAAATATGTTTTGGCGTGTAAAGCCTTGCAGCGGGCCGTGGAAGAAGACAGCACTTTTGCCCTTGCCTATTATCGTCTGGTGTTTGCACAAAGCTTTACCGACGAAATTTTTGTTAAGCAGAGATTTGCCTTGAAGCGGGCCTTGCGTCATACTGAAAAGTTATCGCAACGAGACGTCAATTTGTTGAGAGCGAGGCTTTTGTATAATCAGCATCAACCCATAACGGCTTACCGCCGTTATCGCGCCATTGCGAATAATTATCCGGATAATGCCGAAGCATGGTTTTATTTAGGAGTTTTGGATGTACACTATGGATCGCAATTGGGCCATTCTATGGAGGAAGCGCGCTTGGCGTTGAATAAATCGCTGGAACTGAATCCGGACCAACCAATGGCGGTCGGATATTTGGGGGGGACTTATAGATTGGAAGGTCGATTCGCCGAAGCGAAATCAGTTGATGCGCGACGAACCCAAATGGCACCAGAAGGAGAGTTTTCTCGTGCGCAAAAAGTTTCTCCGGAAGAGGCCTATCAAAGAGGCGATACGCTTCTTGCCAGGCAATTAATTCAGGAAGAAAGCAAGCTGCCGAGTATCAACATCTGGCTAAGCGCGAAATTCAATGCTTATCAAGAAGAATTCGAATGTGCGCGAAATCGATTGAGCCTACTCTTTGCGCCACATCGCACCCTCGGGGCGCAGGGTGCGGCTCGCGTCTCGCTCGCGTACATGAATTTCGCGCAGGGGAAAATCGAAGATGGCTTGGCTGTAATCAGCACAGCACAGGCCTTGGATCCGGCTTTTACTCTGCTTGAAATCTTGCCGGCCTTGGTTAGAGTTACGCCGATGCTTACAACTTCATTGACCGACCTCAACCAAGAAATCGTCAGAGCGAAAACCTGGCGCGCCGTCGAGCCTTCGCAAAGAATCGCCAGACTTTACACGATCGCCCTCCTCCATGCACAAGTCGGCGACTATCAGAGCGCCTCGGCTTGGGGTGATTCACTACGTGCCTTCGCCGGCATTTTGCGGCGGCAAAACGCCGATACGTCGGCGGCGATCATGGCGCAAGATCGTGCGCACACCGTACTGGCGAAAATCTATTTTGCGCAGGGGAATGCGGAGCGCGCTTGGCAAGAACTGGAGCAAATGAAAATAGAATACTGGATGCAGAATAATCCCTCGGTGGAAATTTTTGCTTCGCTGGCGTATGAAAGATACTTGCGCGCGCAGATTCTGAAAGCATTGGGGCGATATGAGGAAGCCATCATCTGGCTTTCCACGCTTGGCAATGTGGATGAATGTGAAATCTCTTATAAAGCGCCCAAACATTTTTTGCTGGCGGAGATTTACGAAGCGCACAAGCAGCCGGAAAAAGCCATTGAACATTACAACTATTTTATCAAGCTCTGGAAAAATTGTGATCCGGAGCTGTTGCCGAAAATTGAGGAAGCAAAAGCGCGAATTGCACGGTTGAAAGCGTAGAGCGTGGTGCGCCGATGTGGCGCGTCACGCTTGAAGTGGTCGTATTTCAGCAATGAAAAAGCTACAAATTTGGGGTTTTAAATAGGCAAAGCGCGAATGCGGATCCGGTGGTCTTCGAATACCGCCACGCATCCGGCTAAGAGATCATTTTCTAATTGAGGCAAATGAGCGAGTAAAGAATTTAATTGTGAGGCGGGACGCTTGTCTGTCTGGCGAAACAGAATAAACGATGGTTTTGCCGATTGCTGAAAAGCCAGTAATGTGCCAAAGTCGGTAT
>CAYUVM010000422.1:0-4628 GCA_964447935.1 uncultured Cytophagia bacterium
TTAAAGTTGAACGTGAGAATCATTGCAAGGGAGAAAAGTCGTGAAGCCTTTTCTCCCTTTTGTTTTATTCGCAAAGCTTTTTGTTGACTCTTGGTGTTGGTTTTTGTAAAATAGGATTATTTAAAACCTACCAACATATTCCTGTTAATTTTTTTCAAGGCCGATGGTCCTATTCGGGAAACAATTGAATAAAAAAAAAAAAAGTTGGTTGCTTTAAATGGTGCGAAATTCAAATAGTCTTATGGTTTAATAGAAAGGAAAGTAATGTCTGAACGAATCATTCGCGTTGGGCACAGCCCGGACCCCGATGACGCTTTTATGTTTTATGGTTTAGCCAGCGGCAAGGTAAAAATCGACGGTGTGCGCATCGAGCACGTGATGGAAGATATTCAAACCTTGAATGAACGGGCGCTGCGCGCCGAGCTGGAAGTCACGGCGATTTCGGCGCATGCTTTCGTGCATGTCGCCGAGCAATACTGGGTGATGCGCACTGGCGCCAGTATGGGCGAAGGCTATGGGCCAGTTATTGTGGCAAAGAAAAATTATAAGCTCGAAGATTTACACGGAAAAGTTGTCGCGACGCCGGGACGGTTGACGACGGCCAACTTGTTGTTCAAGCTTTATACGGAAGGTGTCAATAATATCGATGTGCCCTTCGATCAAATTATCGACGCGGTGCAGGCCGGAAAAGTCGATGCGGGCCTGTTGATTCACGAAGGCCAAATTACCTACAAAGACATGAGCTTGCATAAAGTCATTGATTTTGGCGAGACCTGGCAAAATGATTCCGGCGGATTGCCGTTGCCTCTCGGCCTCGATGTTGTGCGCAAAGATTTAGGCGAGCCCTTGGCGCGTCGCCTGTCGAAAGGGCTGCAGGACAGTATCCATTACGGTTATCAACATCAGGACGAATCGATTCCTTATGCGCTTGAATTTGGCCGCGGAATTGACACCGCGCTCGGCACGCGCTTCGTTAAAATGTACGTCAATGACGTTACTATCGACATGGGCGAACGCGGCCAGCGCGCTTTGCAGATATTGTTTGATCGGGCTTTTCGGAAAAAATTGATTTCAACGCGTCCCGTGGTGGAATTGTATTGAAAGAAAAAAATCATCGTTGCAACTACTGATGGTTGACTCTCAAGATTCGACACTGAAATAACTTTCCCATTTCACGCGACTGTCATTCCCGCATGCTTTTGGCGGGAATCCAATGATTTAAAGCCTGTGGTTGCCCGATTAAAGCGCTCGGGCACGACGATCACCTGGGAAAGTTATTTTTCTGCACCTCTACTCGCGCATCATTGAAACACGCGCCATTGCCCACGAAACTCGCCGTATCCGGCGCCAAAGCTGTTGCGGTTTGGCCGTTCTGCGAAGCTTTGCGCCACGCGCCTTTTGGCATGCTCACCACGCCTGGACATACCAACTCGCTTAATTTGACCCGGCAATGGACTTCGCCGTATTGATTGAAAACACGCACGGTGTCGCCACTTTTCAGCGTGCGTTGCCGGGCATCGGTTGGGTGCATAGTAAGAAAAAGCTCCGGCAAATTAAATTCGCCGAACGAGCTGCTGATTAACTTGCCGTTAGCCGGGCTAATGAGCGTTAAGGGGAAATTTTGGTCTTCGTTTTCCAAGTACACAAATGGGTTCTCGCCGAGCACACTGGGGGCGAGATGAACTTTGCCGTCACTCGTCCACGGAAACGCTGTGACAAACTGAATCGGCGCTTGGTCGGGAAAATCAAAGAAAGCAATTTTTTCTTTTGCCAGTTTTTCAAAGTTTAAATTTTTGATGCCTTCCACCGACGCCACCGCGCGCCGCAGATACGCTTCGGTGTCTTCGTGAAACGCGCGATCATCCCAGCCCATGGCGCGGCCGAGCATGGCAAAAACTTCTTCATTCGGTTTGGCCTCGCCGAGCGGTGCGATCGCCGGTTCCAGATATTGCAGAGCATAGCTGCCGTACGCTTTTTTAATTTCTTTTTGCTCCAAAAAAGTGACAGCGGGCAAAACGATATCCGCCAAAGCTGCAGTGTCCGTCAGCACCTGCTCGAATACTACTGTAAACAAATCCTCGCGCTGCAAGCCGCGAATCACCGCATTTTGATGCGGAATGGTGGCGACCGGATTGCAATTATAAACAAAGAGGCCTTTGACCGGCGGATTATTTTCTTCGAGCAAAATTTTGCCGAGCTGGCTCATGTTGAGCTCGCGCGTTTGCGAGGGCGCCGCCTCAACTCTTTTGCTATCATCGACGCGATAGGCGCCGCTGTTGCTCATCGTATAACCGCCGCCGCGTTTCCCGAACTTGCCGAGCAGCGCCGGCAGGGCCAAAATCGCCGCGGCAGCTTGGCCGCCATTGCGATTGCGCTCTAATCCCCAACCGCAACGCAGCACCGCGGGTTCGGTTTCCGCATACAGGTGCGCGAGTTTTTGAATCGCTGACGCTTCAACGCGCGCGATGCGAGCAGCTTTACTGAGTGAGTATGCTGCGGCTTTTTGCAAAAGAATCTCAGCGCCAATCGTGTGCTGCGCGATGAAATCATGGTTCAACAAATTCTGTTCGCGCCCGTAATTGATCATCGCCAGCGCCACCACAACATCTGTACCGGGATAAACCGGCAGATGCAAATCAATTTCTTCTTTCGAAAAATTCAACCGCGGATCGACAACGGCAATTTTTGCACCGGCAGCTTTCGCCTGTTTTAAGTAGGGCACGAGATGGATATTTGAGGCTTTGGGATTGGCGCCCCAAATCAGAATGAATTGCGCATGAACATAATCCTGAAACGCAACGCCGGGCATGCGGCCATACATCGCTTTCGCAACCGCAGTGGTGGGCGCGGCACAAACCGTGTGCGCGAGCCGTGACGCGCCGAGTTTGTTGAAGAACGCCGTATCGCTCGTTCCCTGCCCAAGCATACCATTCGAGCCGCCGTAATTGAACGGCAAAATCGCCTCGCCGCTCCATTGTGATTTGATTGCGGTGAACCGCGCACTAATTTCGCGAAGCGCTTCATCCCAACTCGTGCGGGTAAATTTGCCGCTGCCTTTTTTGCCGACACGCCGCATCGGATAAAGCAAGCGTTCGTCGCTATAAACATGCTTGGCATAATCGCCGACTTTGGCGCAGATAAAATTTTGCGTCACGGGATTCAAATTCGACGCCCGCAATTTTGTGACGCGGCCATCGACGACCTCGACATCAAGGCTGCAAGTGTCGGGGCAATCCATCGGGCAAACCGAAGGAAGAATTTGAGTGGTCATAAGTGAGAGCACTTTCAATAAAGTTTCTCGGCAACTTTCGCAGCAAAATATTTGAACGCATCCACTTGGCAAAACGAACGATCCCAGCGCAGCGAAACCGCTTGATCATGAAATATATAGCCGGAAAATTCTCTGAATGTCAAGTAAAAAACTTGGCAGCAAAATCAGACTTAACTCTTGCGCTTTAAGCGGCGACGGCTTAAATTAAAACTCGATAATTCTGCATGTGCATTTTGGGGATTTTACTTGGATAATATGTGAAAGGTTGCGCGAAAAGCATTAAATGTTTTTCGCGTTTTGGTTGAGCAGCAAAGAAATCAGACGAAGTGGAAATGCAATGCACAAGTCGAAGGTTGGACAGGCAGACATAATTTATTTTTTAAAAGCACAACGCCATTAAAAACGTAAACGGCGAAAAGCTTCTCGGGTAGAATTGAATCCGACCATAGGTGGAAGATGCGGCAGAAAGTAAAACAAAAAAATCATTATAAAAGAATGGCAATACCCAAAGCGCAACCAAAAACCAAAGCCGGGAAATGGACGGCACTAAACGTAGGCCCAGAAGAAATCATTCGGGACTATCGCCTCGCTTTTCAAAGCCGGCAAGTGAGTTTCGTTGGCCGTAAGGAAGTGATGGCCGGAAAAGCGAAATTTGGCATCTTTGGCGACGGCAAAGAGATTCCGCAGCTCGCGCTCGCCAAGGCATTTCGTCAAGGCGATTTTCGCTCGGGATATTATCGCGACCAAACATTGATTTTTGCGCTCGGCATGCATACGATGCAGGAATATTTTGCGCAACTGTATGCTCACGCCGATGTCGATGCCGAACCGGCCAGCGCCGGTCGGGCCATGAATGCCCATTTCGGCACGCGCAGTTTGGATCCCGACGGTGCCTGGAAGAATCTAATGGAAATGCACAATTGTTCCGCGGACGTTTCTCCCACCGGCTCGCAAATGCCGCGTCTTGTTGGACTCGGCTATGCCTCGCGGCTCTACCGCGAATTGAAAGAACTGCAGCACCTCAAGCAATTCTCTAATAATGGAAATGAAATTGCGTTTGGCACGATCGGCAACGCCACTTGCGCCGAAGGTATGTTCTGGGAATCTATTAATGCCATCGGCGTGCTCAAGGCGCCGGTGCTGCTATCGATTTGGGATGATGAGTACGGCATTTCCGTGCACAATGAACATCAAATGACCAAAGCCAACATGTCGGAATTATTGAAAGGCTTCCAACGTGCTTCGACTGGCTCAGCGCGTGACGGTTTCAATCTTTACACCGTGAAAGGCTGGGATTATCCCGCTTTGGTTGAAACGTATTTGCAAGCGGCGGCGATTGTGCGCCGCGAGCACATTC
>CAYUVM010000423.1:0-4617 GCA_964447935.1 uncultured Cytophagia bacterium
ACGTGCTTTTGAAAATGCGCGAGTCCGGCAGTTATAATACGTGGGACGATTTCGGCCATTACAATTATATCAAACTTGCGCCTACCGCCGATCCGAAAAGTTTGGAAGCAAAAATTCCCGGCTGGTTTCTCACCTATAACAAGTGGCCCGCCGAAGACATTGCCGAGCTTAAAAGCGGGCAAGCCGCTTTTCGCCTGCAGCCCATTACCGATATTCATTTGCGCTCACATCTCAAATGGGAGCTGGAGCCGAACAGCGATAGCGCTTATGTTTATTTGTTTGCAGCCATCGCCGTTTTTGTTTTGTTCATCGCCTGTATCAACTTTATGAACCTGGCCACGGCCCGCTCGGCGACTCGCGCCAAGGAAGTTGGCGTCCGCAAGGTGCTGGGCGCTTTGCGCCGGCAATTGATGGGCCAGTTCCTCGGCGAATCGATTCTGCTCAGTTTGACGGCGTTGCTGCTGTCTCTCGCCGCGGTGGAGTTGCTCCTGCCATTTTTTAATTCCTGGAGCGGCGCGAATCTGGCGGTGAGTTATCGCGATAATCCGCGCCGTATTTTAGGAATTGGCGGCATGGCGTTGCTGGTGGGAATTATTTCCGGCAGTTATCCCGCCTTTTTTCTCTCCGCCCTGCAGCCGGTGCAGACGCTCAAAGATACGATGCGATTCGGAGTCAGAAGCGCGCGCTTCCGGCAGATTTTAGTCACCACCCAATTCGCCATTTCCATTGCGTTGATCGCCAGTGCAGGCATCGTGGCGGCACAATTGAAATTTCTCAAAAACCAAAAACTCGGCTTTGATAAATCGCAGATCGCAGTGGTTCCGATTAAAACCGCGGCAATGCGGCGCAATTACGAAACCGTCAAAACTGAATTGCTGCGCCATCCTAATCTCGTGAGCATCACCGCCGTTTCCAACGTCCCCGGCGGCAGATTCAATCAAAATGAAATTTTTTGGCAATCCGCGGAAAACGAGCAAGATGTGTCGCAGATGCGCGTCGATTATGATTTTTTCAAGACCTTGGGCATCGAGATAACGGAGGGCCGCGGCTTTTCCAAAGCCTTGGCGACTGATTCTGCCACTACGTTCATTATAAATGAAACCGCAGCGCGCTTGTATGATTGGGACACTGCCGTTGGCAAGGAAATCACCTGGCTTGATGATGACCATGTACGCCGCGGCCAGATCATCGGTGTGGCCAAGGATTTTCATTTTCAATCGTTGCACCACCATATCGAGCCGCTGCTTTTTCAGGTGTTGCCGGCGGGATTTAATTATTTCCTGATCAAGATGAGCGGCCATGATATTGCGGGCACGCTGGCGGCTTTGGAGAAAAAATGGAAAACATTCGATCCGGAGCGCGCCTTTGAATACTCTTTTCTCGATGCTGATTTCGCGGCGCTGTATGCATCGGAAGAAAGAATGAAAACGGTTGTTGAAAACTTTTCTTCGCTGGCCATATTGATTGCGTGCCTCGGCTTGTTGGGCTTGGCCTCATTCATGATTCAACAACGCACCAAAGAGATCGGCGTGCGCAAAGTGCTCGGCGCTTCCGTTTCGCAAATCGTCGTTTTGCTCTCCCGGGATTTCGCGCAGTTGGTCGGCGTCGCGTTTGTGGTTGCAACGCCCGTGGCTTATTTGCTGATGAATTCCTGGCTGCAAAGTTTTGCGTATCGCGCTGATATTGAATGGCAAATTTTCATCTGGGCCGGCTTGTTCGCCCTGATCATGGCCTGCCTGACGGTGAGCTACCAAGCGGCCAAAGCGGCGCTGGCGAATCCGGTGGAAGCGCTGCGGCATGAGTGAGCGGAGAGTAAAGCGCATCGAGCATGGCGCAATTAACGCTATGCGCTATGCCCTCTGCGCTATACAAGGGAGACAACCATGTTTTCAAACTATTTCAAAATCGCGCTGCGCAACTTAAAGAAAAATCCCGGCTATTCGGTGATCAACATCGCCGGTTTGGCCATTGGGCTGGCCTGCTGTGTTTTGATTTTGTTGTATGTGCAAGATGAGCTGACGTTCGATTTATTCCATCAACAGGCCGGGCGCATTTATCGCCTTGTCACCACTCAAAAATCTCCGGAACAAGGCGAGCGTCATTTTCCGAGCGTGATGGGGCCGGTTGCCCCCGCGTTGCTTGCGGAATTTCCGGAAGTCAGCAAAACCGTGCGAATACGCGAGCGGCAGGGCATGGGCCGCTTCACGGTGCGCTATGGCGAGAATCGTTTTTATGAGGGCGATTATCTCCTTGCCGAGCCCAGCTTTTTCGAGATTTTTGATTTTAAGTTATTGCAGGGCGATCCCCAAACGGCGCTGACGTTGCCGTCTGCCCTCGTTATCACTGAAACCGCAGCGCGAAAATATTTTGGCGACGAAAATCCGGTTGGCAAGACACTCGCGATTGAGCGTTACGGCGATTTTAAAGTGACAGGCTTGCTGCAAGACCCGCCGCGCAATTCCCATCTCGATTTTAGCATGTTGCTGTCGTTTGCCACGCTCGAGGCCAACCCCCGCTGGAAACAATATATCGACTCATGGGAATCCGACTCGTTTATCACGTATGTTTTGATGCGAGAAAAAATCGACATCGCTGCTTTCAATACGAAGCTGGCGGCGTTGACGCAAAAACATCTCAATGCGGAGCAAAGAAACGCCGTGCAATTGTCCCTGCAGTCTTTGCGCGACATTCACTTTCATTCGGCACATTTGGAGTTTGACCGCAACAGCCGCAAAGGTGAAATCACCTACATTTATATATTTTCAGCCATCGCGCTTTTTGTATTGTTGATTGCCTGCATCAACTACATGAACCTCGCCACGGCCCGCTCGATGAAACGCGCCCGCGAAATCGGCATGCGAAAAGTTGTGGGCGCGCGGCAGGCACAACTCATCGGCCAGTTCCTCGGCGAATCCATTTTACTTTCGTGTTTGGGATTGTTCTTTGCCGTCGTCGGCGTCGAGCTCGCTTTGCCGGCCTTCAATGCATTTGCCGACAAAAATCTGGCGCTCGATTTTTTTAGCAATGGCTGGCTGGTGTTGGGCCTTTTTCTTTTGGTGTTTGGCGTTGGCATTGTTTCCGGCAGCTATCCGGCGTTTTATCTTTCCCAGTTACATCCCTCGCTCGTTTTCAAGGGCGCGATCAAATCCGGCGGCAGCGTCTCGCAATTGCGTCGTGGTCTCGTTGTGGCTCAGTTCGCTTTGTCGATTATCATGATCGTTTCGACCATCGTGGCGTATCGCCAGATTGATTACATTCGCACCAAAAATCTCGGTTTCAATCAAGAACAACTGGTGGTGGTGGATATCAACAGCGGCAATACCCGCCGAAATTTTGCTTCCATCAAAAACGAAATGCTGAAAGTTGCCGCCGTTAAAAACGTTTCGGTTTCCTCGCGCGTGCCCGGCGAATGGAAGAATCTCTCGCAGATTGAGGTGATGCCAGAAGGCGTGGCGGCGGCAGCGATGCATTCGATGTATTTCCTCGGCATCGACGCGGAGTTTTTGGCAACCTTTGAAATGAATCTGGCCGCCGGCAGGAATCTCTCGAATGAAATGGGCACGGATACTTCTGCCGTGATCATCAACGAAGCCGCGGCGCGTTTGCTGGGCTGGGAATCGCCGTTGGGCATGGAACTGCGCGTGCCCGCCGAAAATTATCGCGTCCGCGTTGTTGGCGTGGTAAAAGATTTTCATTTCCAATCGCTGCATGAAAAGATCGCGCCGCTGGTGTTGGGACATTGGAATAACCCGATTCGCGAAATTGATTATTTCACCGCGCGCGTTGCCACTTCAAATTTATCTGCCACCGTTGCGGCCCTGCAAAAAGTGCATGAGCAATTCGATCAAGTCACGCCGTTCGAGTACAATTTTCTCGATGAACGGCTGAATGATTTCTACCAAGCCGACCTGCGAGTGGGGAAAATTTTCGGCGCGAGCGCGACTCTGGCCATTTTTATCGCCTGCCTTGGCCTTTTGGGATTAGCCGCTTTCATCGCAGAGCAACGCACCAAAGAAATCGGCGTGCGGAAAGTGTTGGGGGCCTCAGCCGGCAATATTGTGTATCTGCTCTCCAAAGATTTTACAAAACTCGTGCTTCTTGCCACGATCATCGCCTCGCCGCTGGCGTATTGGGCTTTGCAGCGCTGGCTGCAAAATTTTGCCTATCACATTGCGCTTGGCCCCGGCACGTTTTTACTGGCGGGTTGCGGCGCGCTGTTGATTGCGTTATTCACCATCAGCTTTCAAGCCCTCCGCGCGGCATTGACGAATCCGGTCGAGGCGCTACGATACGAATGAGCAGAGAGCAAAGCGCAGAGCGCAAATTTTGCTATGCGCTAAGCCCTCTGCGCTAGGCAAAGGAAACGACTATGTTCAAACACTACCTCACCATCGCCCTGCGGAATTTTCGCAAATACAAAGTTTATTCCTTTATTAATCTGTTCAGCCTGGCGATTGGCATTGCGTGTTGCTTGTTGATTCTGGCTTACATTCATGACGAATGGACGTATGATCGATTTCACCAGAATGCCGAGACGATTTTCCGCGTGGTGTCATTGACGCGCGAAGAGTCCGGCGAGATACGGCCCTCGTCGCAAACACAACCGCCGCTGGGGCC
>CAYUVM010000424.1:0-4616 GCA_964447935.1 uncultured Cytophagia bacterium
CAAGAGTGTGGTTTTGCCAAAACCGGCGGGCGCCGAGATGAGCGTGAGCCGGCGTTGCACGCCTTCGTTCAAGCGTGCGGTCAGGCGAGAACGTTGCACGAGATCAGTGCGTGATGCCGGGATGTAGTGCTTGGTGGGGAGCAGAACGATCGGCGAGGAAACGGCATTTTGCCGGTCTTGACTCATGGCAATTTATAAAATATTGAGCAAAGCGCCTCGACAAAACAAATTATTTTACAATGGGCTTAAATTTAATTGATAAAAATTTCAAGCGCAACAATAACTTTTTAAAATTTTGCCGCATTAAAATTTTGCCGCCGCGCATTGAGCCCAATCAAATGTTTTGAAGTTTTTCTTGACTGCTTTGAAATTTTTCCGTATTTTACCTTGGTAATTATGTACCAGTGTACATTATTGGAAAAACTCTTATGAAAAGTCAAAGCGCAAGAAAACTGACCACGCCGGAGCCGATCCTCATCGCGCGCCAGCAAACCGGCGTGCGTCTGGAGAAGCGCCTGCTCAAAGTGCTCAAAGCGCTGGCGGAATATCACGAGCTCACGCTCGGCGATCTGCTGGAGGGGATCGTGCTGCATGCGTTTGAAGGCAAATCGCCTTTCGGTGAAGAGTCGTTGCGGCGGATTGCTGATTTCAAGCGAATCTACCATTTAGATCTCGATGCGGCGGCCAGCCATCGTCTGGCGGAGGAAAATCATAAACCACTAAAAAGGAAAAAATGAAACCGGCAAACGACGAAGAATTTATCCGGCAATTCGAGGCCTGCACTTTGCCCGCCGACTTTTTTCATCACCAGGATCACGTGAAATTGGCGTGGCTGTATTTGCAACGCTATTCATTGCTCGAAGCGTTGCAAAGATTTTCTGCGGGGATAAAACGTTTTGCTGCCGCACAGGGCAAAACGGACCTTTATCACGAAACGATCACGTGGGCTTATGTTTTTCTGATTCATGAGCGGATGAAACGGGCAGGAGAGAAGCAGGGCTGGGAAGAATTCGCGCCAGCCAATCCGGATTTGCTGAATTGGCAGACGAGCATTCTAAAATCTCTTTATCGCGATGCCACACTGCATTCGGAACTGGCGCGTCAGATATTTGTGTTGCCGGATTATGCCCAAACCCAAAGCGGCAAATAAATCAGGCTGCACTGAACCGCGATACTGAAAAAACTGAATGCTGTTTTGTTACAGACGAAGCTTGAACAACTTCTCCGCATTGCCCCGCACGACCTTTGCAAAATCCTCCGCTGGCAATTCATTTTTTAACCGCCTCAGCAGGGCTGCATACTTTTCATAATGGGTTTTGCCGTAATACGTCGCGTCCGTGCCAAACAGCACCCGTGCGCTGCCCAGTGTTTTGATCGCCTGCAAAACTGCGGCGGGATCGGCCTGTGCGGTTTCGAGATAAAGTTGCGCATCACCTCTCGCGAGTGATTCTTTAACAACGGCAATCGCTGCGTTATGCGGCCCAAGAAAACCCATGTGATACAAAATAATCGGCACGCTCGGATGCCGGCGCGCGGCGGCGTAAATTCTCTGCGGCGCCGCATTCGAAGTGTCATCGCTGCCGCTATGAAACACCGCCGGAAGCGCATATTTTTCGCAAAGTTGCAAATACCCATTGACGCGCGCATCATCGGCGGGAAAATTGTTCATGTCGGGATGAAACTTTATGCCGACAAAAATTTTGGGGCTTGGGCCGGCCGCAATCGAATCCTGCAGAAACGGTTCGACCGCCGCGGGGGTGCCGTCATTGGGACGTATCCAAACCAGTCCGCGCAACCGGTCGGGATATTGGCGCACATGTTCGGCGGTTGCTTGATTGGCTTTGAGTTCGTCAAGATTTTGGGTTTGCGGCAATTCCGCACCGTCGATATTTGATATCAATGCGAGTTGAATGCCGTAACGCTGAATATTATCCAGCAGCGTCGGCGTGCTCAAATCATATCCCTTGAATGAGCCGATGTGCGCATGAATGTCGATAATGCGATGCTCTTGCCATAAGCCGATTTGCTTTTGCGCCACGACTTGATCGCCCAACGTGATGACCACGACGAACAGTATAACGAATTTCAAACAAAGTTTAGGAGGCATTGACAGTGTTTTCCAAATGATCGCGATAAACAAAAAATTCCGGCGTTTCCAACGCCCTTTTCGTGCGGCATTCGCGGCATAAATAATGGCCGCGAACACAGCAGACATGGCGAACTTCCCGCTGTCCGCATGCTGAACAAGTATAGGCGCGAGGAATCAATTTAAAAACTGCTTTTTCGTGACAGAGAAAACAGGTGTAACGATTTCGTGGGGCTAACATTTTGAAGACGTTCGATTGCAACCACTCACCGTTGGGCAATTGCCATTCTTCGTGCCGTCGAATTTGCCCGCGCCGCAAACATTGGAGAATTTCTGGAATAGTTTGATCGGCCACGTTTTTTGTATAACGTGGCGCCGGTTCAACTGGAAGGTGGTTATAACATCGTCCAATCGTCGCCAATTCCTTTGAATCAGTATTGGCTACTTTCGGCCACGGTAAATTTCGTAAACCCCAGTGCGCAAAAAAATTCGGATACAGCATCGGACCGGCACGATGGTTGAATGACTCAATCGCATCGAACGGCAAATCGCGCACGCGGCCGTGCGGCAAAAGCGAATTCCACCCAAGATAAGGATGCGCCAAAATCGCGAGGCCGCCCTGGCCATGAATACGGCGCAGTGTTTCTGCCGGCTCAAGGTGATCGGGAATTTTTTTCTCAATGTTGATTGCCAGAATGTGGCCGCGCTTGCTTTCGACTTCCTGGCCGATAATGATGAGAAAATCTTCGATGCGCTCGCGGAGGTATTGCGCCATCGTGATGTTGTGAAAGTTCGTCACGGCGATGCCGTCGAGTCCGCTGGCTTTGACGGCGCGCCGGATATGCTCAATCCGCAAATGCCGGCGTATGTGAACGTGTAAATCGAGTTTCATGATTATAAAAAGGTTTGGATTTTGTCGTCAGGCCTTCAGGCATTGCTATTTCGGTAAGATCAGCCCCACAAACTGCTTACCAGGTATCGCCACCTTTGGGCGGCGGCCAAACGCCAAGTTGTTGCCGCAGGGTGATAATCTGGCCGAGATGGTGGCTGTTGTGTGCGATGATCATGATCATCACGTCACGCACCGTCTCGTTTTTCTTTGCGTCAATAATCCGCGCCAAATCCATGGCCGGATCGGCCAATAATGTTTCATAACGTTTGAGGCCTTCGGCAAAACGTTGAATCGTATTCTGCCAGGCTTGCCGGTTTTTCGGCGCCGTTTCCGGTAACCAACTGTCTGCCGCATGTGCAGGGTAGGAGGGAGACGCACCGGCGATTTTCTGCAACTCATATTCCTGCCAGTAAATCATATGCGTGAGCAGTTGATAAATTGAATGCGGCGAGTTGGCCGGGCGTTCTCCCGCCGTTTTCTCCTCAAGCCCTTCCAAACTATTGAGTGTAAGGGCATGTGCGCCCTGGCCGTAAAGCAGTTTTTGCAAACATTCGCGTTCAGTCATTTTAGCGCTCTTGTAATTTTCAGCGGAAGGTATAAAATATAGCAAAAATTTTGAAAAGGCCAAGCAAAATTAAGTTGCGTTGCAAGTGAAAACAAGTTACATTGATTTTCGTATAAGATTTGGCTATTATATCCTCTGAAACAATCGACGCATCGGACTTGGCAAATTTTGGGCTTATGGCTTATTTTGATGAATATCCGCAACATTTCCGCGCTTTCATCGGCATTCTGAGCGTCTTGCTTTTCGGCCTGGCAACGTATAATGTCTACCGCTATGCAAGCACGACCACAGATGAGAACTGGTTTGACAGTTCACCCTCGCATTTGTATGTCGTCAAAAGTTTTCCTGCCCAACGCACAAATAATAAAATTGCCGCCGATCAATCATTTCAGCCGGATTCGATTCGAGTTGGAGATTTGCTGCTGGCGATAAACGAACAACAAGTTGCTGCTCTCGATTCGGCAACGAAGATTTTGCGAATGCTGCCCGCGAAGTCAAATTTTCTGCTGCAAGTCTTTCGGCTGCAGCGCAACGAGAAACAAACCTACCAAGTGGCGAAAGCCGCCGTTCCGGACAGTTTTTTGCGCCGCATTCCGACAGCGGCAAAAGTGACGACGGTGTTCAAAGATGGGGCTTCCGACCGCGCCGGCATGCAGGTGGGCGATTTGATCTTTCGGATTAATCGGCAAAATTTTAAAAATCATCTTGAGGCCGACGCCGTTTTGCGCCGCGAACAGAGCGGCAAAACCTTGGTCTACGATATCATTCGCGACAATCGCGAGATCAGCCTGCAGGTCAAATTAGCCCGATTTGGCATTGCCATTCCCGTCATCCTTTTCAGCCTTTGCGGTTTGGTTTACATGGCAAGCGGCGTTTTCATTGCGCTGCAGCGTCCGCAAATGAAAGCGGCGCGGTTATTGGGATTGGCGTTTTTGCTCATCGGTTATTTTTTTGCCGTGGTTTTTGTGCAACGTGATTTTTTCAACACGCCTTTTGTGATTGCACGCTTTACGACCCTGGCTGCCAGTATCTGCTTGGGGATCGCGGCCTGGTTTCACAGCGATCATTATTTT
>CAYUVM010000425.1:0-4610 GCA_964447935.1 uncultured Cytophagia bacterium
GCCACCCGCGGCTTCGTCGTCGGCGCGGTGGCCGAGTTTCTTTATTCGTTTTTTTATCCCTCCGGCGTGGCAGCGCCGCCGTTGCTCATTGCGCAGGTTATCAGCATGGCACTCGCCGGCATCGCCGGCGGCTTGTTGCGGTTTTTAGTTGACCGCCATCTACCGCCGGTCTGGCTATTGGGGGTAATCGGGTTTAGCCTAACTTTTGTTTTCGATCTGCTGACCACCGTCAGCATTACGCTTTTCACCGGCACCGGTATTGCAGGGTTTTGGGCGGCGGCCACTTTTGGGCTTTATTTTTATATTGCTCATCAAGTTTCAAACACTTTGATTTTTGCGCTGCTTTTACCGGTGCTGTGGCGTCATTTACGGCAAATACCGGCGCTGCAAACATTTTCATTGAATGCCCCAAGCCTTCACAATCAACCGTTGCAACCATCGCCGAGTTTTATCGTGGAAGAAAAATCGTGAACTGGGTACGCGCCTCTTGCCTCGCCTTTTATCCTAAAAAATTTTCCCGGCACATTTGGGGATTGGCAAAATACACCTTGCTCATGTGGGGTTTGTTGTCCGGCGGATTGTTGGCGCAAACTTCTAAATCCTTGCCCGCCGCACAGCCGGATTCATTGCGCCGTCACATAATTGATTCTACCTCGGCCTCAAGCGCCGATCGCGCTTACCGAAAAAACCTTACCGCTGGGGTCACGACACCAATTTTTTTTTCGCCGGCTATTGGCTTTCAGATGGACACGACTGCGCCTTCAAAACATTTATTCCAAGATGGTCTTCATCTCGCCGCGCAAACCGTGCCGGTCATTCCGCTGCTCACCGGTGAAGTGGGCCAGCCGCACTACTGGGCCACCGGTGATTTGCCGCCGCGCGCCGTGCAAATTGTGGTTGACGATGTTCGCTGGATTCCCGGTGTTTACGGAACAACCGATTTAACCGGCTTACCCGACGCGCACATTCAAATTTTACAAACCAGCAGCGCTCAATTCTTTTTGTCTCCAGCAATAATTCATCTGGCCAGCGATTCATTGAATTTTAGCGTGCCGTTCTCCAACATTGAATACGCAAAAGGCCCCTTCGGCGCTGACGCCGTGCGCTTTCGTTTCGGGCGCGCCATAGGCAAACGGCTCGCGGCTTATCTCAATGGCACGTTTAGTAATTCGGAGGGACAGTTTGCCGGCCGCCCTTATGAGGGTCATAAAGCCAATTTACAACTCAATTATTTTTTGAATGCCAACTGGCAATTGCGTTATCGTCAACTCAACTCCCGCAACGAAGCCGGGATTGGTGCCCCATTTTTTCCCGAAGAATGGCCCGGAGTGACCGCAGCTTTTCATAAAGAAGAACGTTTGTATCATGCTCTCGAATTAACTTCACAACAAGGGTTGCAATTTCGCAGCTTCATTTGGCAAATCAAAGAAGAGCTGAAAGACCCGGCGCTTAACCATCGGCATCGTCTGCTCGATGGTGGTATAGAATTGAATTGGGAAAGGCACCAAAAAAATTGGGCGTTACAGTTGCAAAGCATTTCGGGCCTCGAGAAGATCAAGAGCACCAGCATAAAGGAGCGTCAGCGTTTCTATCAACAAGCCGGCGTAAATTATAGCAGGCGTTTGTCAACAGGAACTTGGTTGCGCTTAGGCGGACAGACGCACAATAAAAGAGATTGGCCGTTTGCCGCCGCGCTGCAAGCGCAGTTTGTCACGCAACCCAACCCGTCACACACATGGTGGTTAAGCGGCAGCTTCTGGAAAATCGCACCGGCATTAAGCGAACGCGACAATAACTTGCCGTATTTGAAGATGACTGGCGGATTGCGCGCGGCTAATTTGCAACGCAACGAGCTTGGGATGAAATGGCAGCATCAAAATCTGGAGGTACAAATTAGCCTGAATGGCAGCCGGTGGAGTAATAGTTTCGTTTATAAAGCTGATACTTCAAAAAGCTCAGGCATGCTTTTCAATAATGCTGAAACCGAGTTCGTTCTCGCGACCCAATTAGCCTTTAGTTGGCAATTGGCGCCGCGCTGGCAACTTGGCGCGACTTCAACACAAGTGCTTAACGGCTTGCCGCCAGATTTCTGGTTCTGGCATCAACCGGAAGGCTACAGCCGCGTTTATCTCGAAACGCAAAAAAATATTTTCGGTGGCGATCTTGAACTGCTGCCGCGACTCGCTGCCCGCCTGGTGGGAAAACGCTACTCGCCGAGTTTTGCCACCACGGCAGTGCAAGTGCTTGACGATCATTTACCCGCAACTGCCGTGCTCGACTTTCAAATCCGCCTACGCCACGGCGACGGCGCGTTTTTATTTTCGTGGGAAAATATATTCAATAAACGCTTCGATTGGCGCCACGGCGTCCCAGCGGTGGGCCGTTATCTGCGTTGGGGCTTTGGGTGGAATTTTTTGAATTAATATCCGTTGTCCAGACGGCTCGACTGACAATACGGTGATTTTGTTGATACTTTGAATCAGAATGAAATTTTTATTTTCGCGTTATCCAGTCGTTTTATTTGCCGCTATAAATTTATTTTCCGCGCCAATCTTTTCCCAAGCGCTTGCAAAAATCGAAGGACGCGTTTATGACCGGCAAACTCGCCAACCGCTTGTCGGGGTGAACGTTTTCTTAGTTGACTCGCAACTCGGCGCAGTATCTGACTCCACGGGCCGCTTTGTCATCAACGGAATTGCGCCGGGGCAATATCAATTACGCGCGACGATCATCGGTTACGAAGCCTTGCAAATCGACGTTTTAAAAATGGCCGCGGGTGAACGCCGCCGGGTTGACTTTATGCTGACGCCCACGGTCATCGCCATGTCTGAAGTCACCATCGAGGCGAGGCGCCAGAAAAACCGGCAGGATATTCTCAGCACTGGTTTGCACGAGCTGGCGCCACGCCGGGCCAAAAATCTTGCCGGCGGCGGTGAAGACGTCTTTCGCGCTTTGCAAACGATTCCCGGTGTGCTGGCACGCGGTGACTTCAATGCACGGCTGTATATTCGCGGCGGCCGGTCGGATCAAAATCTTGTGCTCATGGATGGCGTCAGCGTTTACGATCCCTATCGTTTGTTTGGACTGGTCAGCATGTTCAATCCCGAAACCGTTACCGAGGTCAAAATGTTGGCCGGCGGCTTTCCGGCCAATTACGGGGATCGACTCTCTGCGGTTCTGGACATCACCAACCGCAACGGTAATGACACAACGCCGTTTCGCGCCAATATCAACACGAGTCTCACCAATGCCAATTTCGTCGTCGAAGGCCGGTTGCCCGGCCGCAGAGACGGCGCCTGGATTTTTTCCAGCCGGCGAACATATTACGATTTGATTCTCTCGAATCTCACCGATGCCGGCTCATTTCCGAATTTTTTCGATGTGCAGGGCAAAATCAATTTCGCGACCGGCGCCGCAGGGACGCTTGACTTAACCTTTGTGAACAGCCGCGAACGCACCGACATTCTCACCACCGATGACAAAGCCGTGGCGGAAGAACGCAGCCGCCCGGATTCCATTGCCGCGCTGGATCGGCAAGATCAAACGATATTTTCCGTGCGCCATCGCCAGTTGTTTGCAAAAAACTTTTTCAGCTCGACGCTGCTGTCGCATTACCGGAACGGCAACGTGAGCAACTTCGGCGCCCGCTTCCCGTTACGCGGTTTCATTTTCTCGGCGCAGGCGGATTTGCAAACCACGGAAACGGCGCTGCGCCAGGATTTTTCATATTCACCGAATGCGCGCCATACGATTGATTTTGGCGCCTCATTCGCGCATCAACGCGCTAAAAATTTTTGGCAGTTCTTCACCGATAACCCTGCTATTATTTTTGCAGAGGCAATTCGTTTCACCGATCATTCGCCGGTATTCAAAAAATCCAGTGCGTATGTGCAGGATTTGTGGCAGCTTTCCTCGCGCGTTGCCATCCAGCCCGGATGGCGTTGGGACTATTCATCTTTTGTTGATCAACACATTTTTAGCCCTCGCCTCAGTTTGCTGTATGACGCCAACATTCTCACGCGCGTGCGGTTCGCGACCGGGCTTTACAGCCAGTTTCCCGGTTACGAAACATTACAAGGCGAGGGTTTCCGTGTGTCCTTGCAAAATGTTAGAGCCTTGGGCATTCGCGCCGAGCGGGCGGCGCATTTTCTCGCCAGTGTTGAAAGAAAATTGGATACACAATGGACGTTGCGGGTGGACGGTTATTATAAAAATTTAAGCCGCTTGCTCGTGCCGCAATTGGGCGATACCACCTGGCTGGTGGTCACCAACCGCGACTCGACTGGCGCCCGCACGGAATTGCAGGCGACCCAATACTTTACTTTTGAGCCACGCAATAATGCCCAAGGTTTTTCCCGCGGTCTCGAAATTTTACTCGAAAAGCGCGCCGACGGTGCGAGCAAACTCAACGGCTGGGTGGGATATGCGTATGCGTTGGTGCGCGGCACCGAGCCGGATAACGGCCGCTTCTTTTTGCGTTACGACCAACGTCACACAATCACCGCGGTGGCCGAGTGGCGGCTTGGGCGTAAATGGCAACACGACATGCGCTGGCAAGCTGGCAGCGGTTTTCCTTACCAAAAAACCGAATACACTGTCGAAGTCGTTGA
>CAYUVM010000426.1:0-4602 GCA_964447935.1 uncultured Cytophagia bacterium
GCGGCGTCGAGCCGAAGGTGTCGGTTTCCACCACGTCGCAGCCGGTTGCAAAAAAGCTTGCATGCAGTTTTTCAACGGCATCCGGGCGCGTGAAAACGAGATGCTCGTTGCAGCCGTTGAGCGCCTCGCCGCCAAAATCGTCCGCCGTGAGATTCATCAATTGCAAATTGGTGCCGGTTGCGCCGTCAAAGACGATGATTTTTTCGCGCAACCGTTTTTCGAAATCAGCCATGGCCAGAGAGTCAAGAAGTTTTGGGGTTTTACAAAATTTAGACTCAAATATACAAAAAGAAGGGTAAATAGAAAAGAGAATTGTTTTTTTGCCGCCGCCTTGACACCCGCGCATTTTCTCCCTATATTGATTTTAGCAATGTTCAGAAAGAGTTTTAGCGAAGTTATGTCTCAAACCTCATTTGCCCCGGAAGATTACGCGCATCTGCAAAAGGCGTTGGAGCTTGCTGCTGCCGGCTGCGGTTATGTCAGCCCGAATCCCATGGTCGGCGCCGTTGTGGTGCAAGACGGCGAGATCACTGGCACCGGCTATCATCACCATTTTGGCGGCGATCATGCCGAAGTCGAAGCGTTGCGCGAGGCCGGGCATTTAGCGCGCGGGGCAACGCTGTATTGCAATCTCGAACCGTGCAGCCATTTCGGTAAAACCCCGCCGTGCGTCAACCGTATTCTTGACGCCGGCATCGCCCGTGTCGTCATCGGCACGCTTGATCCGAATCCGTTGGTGAATGGGCGCGGCGTGAAAATTTTGCGGGAACACGGCATTGCGGTTGAAACCGGTTTGCTCGCCGAAGCCTGTTATGAATTGAACGCCGTTTTTTTTAAATTCATCAACACCCGCCTGCCGTTTATTACGCTGAAAGTCGCGCAGAGCCTGGATGGAAAAATTGCCGCCGCGAACGGTGATTCGAAATGGATCAGCAACGACGCGGCGCGGCGTTTGGTGCATCGCTGGCGCTGGCAACATGATGCCGTTTTAGTGGGCATCGGCACGATGCTGGCGGACAATCCGCTGCTAACCGCGCGTGAAGAGTCCGGGCCGCAGCCACGGCGAATTATCGTTGATACGAATTTGCGGCTGCCGCTCACGGCGAATGTTTTAACCGATGCATACGTAAATAAAACCATCGTGGCGATTGGCGAAGATTGTCGCGAGCGCGAGAAGATGGCCGAAATTGAAAATCGCGGCGGCCGGGTCTGGCCGTTTCGCCTCACGGCTGCTGGCAGCCTGGATTTGCGCCATCTTTGCGAGCGCCTCGCCCAGGAAAACATCGCCTCGGTTTTGGTCGAAGGCGGGCGGCGTATTTTTAGCTCGCTGCTCGAAGCCCAATTGGTGGACCAACTCAAATGTTTCATCGCGCCGAAATTGCTGGGTGACGGCATTCCGGCCTTTCAGGGTTTGCCGATTGGCGCTTTGGAAGAAGCGGTCACGTTTGCTAAAAGCAAATGGGAAGTTTTTGATGATAATGTTCTGCTGACCGGAACCTTACGCGAACCGCGCAACGAGGCACAGCAAGCTGAAGTTTGACACGCCGTGTTGTGATATTATCTTCTTGACCACCTTTGTATAATTGAATGCCTATTGCATTTTCGGCTTTATTGCTTGTCGTTGGCGCCAGCCTGTGCTGGTCCGGCCTGGATACGATGCGCAAGCTGCTGGCCAGCCGCCTCAATCCCATTCCGCTCGTCATTTTGTTGACACTCGGCCAGGTGCCGTTGTTTTTGATTTGGTTGGGGCTGGGAGGAAGTTTTAACCTCTCACCAAATTATTTTTTGCCCGGATTGGCGGCGGTAGCGTTGAATATCGCCGCGAATTTGATGTTCGTTACCGCGCTTAAGCTATCGCCGTTCAGTTTGACCATTCCCTTTCTCTCGCTCACGCCGGTTTTTGTGATGCTGCTCGCGATGGTTTTTCTGGGTGAGTACCCCACGCGGCTGCAGGTTCTCGGCATTCTTATCGCGGTGGCGGGCGCTTTGAGTTTAAATTTGGCGCGCAGCCACGGCGTGCAGATCAAAAATATCTGGCGCGCGCTGCGCGGCGAGCGCGGCAGCTTGTTGATGGTTGGCGTTGCCTTGTTGTGGTCAATCAATTCTTCGCTCGATAAACTGGCCGTGGCACGCGCTTCGGTGGCTTTTCATGCATTTGTCCAAGTTGCCGGCATTGCTTTGGGTCTGCTGGCTTTTCAGGCGATTACTTCTAAAACGCCGGAGTTAACCAAAGCCCGGCTGCATTGGCCGTTTTTGCTCGGCGCGATTTTGTTCTGTGCCTGCGGGCTGGCGCTGGAGCTGACCGTCATGCAAACCATTCCGCTGCGTTTTGTTGCAGTGATTAAAAGGGTGGTGGAATTGAGCCTGGCGGTGATGATCGGGCGTTGGGTTTTCGACGAGCCGGTCACGCTGCGCAAGCTCGGAGCGATCGCTTTGATGGCATTGGGCATTATCATTGTTCTCACGCAGAATTAGAATTATGTTCACAGGTTTAGTTGAAGAAATCGGGGAAATTATTGCCGTGGAAGCGCACGGCGCGGCACGTCGCTTTACCATTCGCGCTAAAAAAGTTTTAATGGAGACGAAGATTGATGACAGCATTTGCGTGAGTGGCGTGTGCCTCACGGTGGTGGCGCGTTCGGAAAATACTTTTCAAGTGCAGGCCGTGGATGAAACCCTGCGGAAAACCACGCTGGGAAATTTTCAACTGAATGCGGCGGTGAATTTAGAACGGGCGTTGCGGCCAACGGATCGTCTCGGCGGCCATTTTGTGCAGGGCCATGTGGATGGCGTTGGCGAAATCGTCGATGTTGTCCCGCAGGCGGCCGGAAAACTCATGGTGGTGGAATTGCCTCAGGAATTATTGCGATACGTTATTCCGCACGGCTCGCTTGCACTCGATGGTGTTAGCTTGACGGTGGCGCGTTTGGAAGCAGCGCGTGTCACCCTCGCGCTCATTCCGCATACCTTGGCGCAAACCACGCTCGGCGCCCGCCGGTGCGGTGATTGGCTGAATGTCGAGACCGATCTTTTGGGCAAATATGTCGAGCGCTTGCTGACGGCGAAGACAAAAGATGATTTGACGAATGAGAAACTGTTGGCATGGGGTTATGGAGAAAATAAACTTTAAGCACGTTACACGTTTAACGCTACACGATAAATGATCATGAAATTTCATACGATAGAAGAAGCGATTGCTGATTTTAAAAATGGCCAATTGTTGATCGTCGTTGATGACGAGGATCGCGAGAATGAAGGCGATTTTTGTTTAGCCGCGGAAAAAGTAACGCCGGAAAAAATTAATTTCATGGCAAAGCATGGCCGCGGCTTGATTTGCGTGGCGATGCCGCCGGAGCGCCTCGAGGCGCTGGATTTGCATCCGATGGTTCCCGACAACACCGCGCGTCTCGGCACCTCGTTCACGGTTTCGGTGGATGCAAAACGCAACACCACCTCCGGCATTTCCGCGCATGATCGCGCCGAAACGATTTTGCAGTTGATCGCGCCGGCAACGAAGCCGCATGATCTGGCGCGGCCCGGGCATATTTTCCCGTTGCGCGCGCAACCCGGCGGCGTGTTGACGCGCTCGGGCCACACCGAAGCCGTGGTTGATTTATCACGGCTCGCCGGACTTTACCCCGCCGGCGTATTGTGTGAAATTATGGATGAAGACGGCAGCATGGCGCGGGTGCCGCGGCTCATGGAAATCGCGGCGCAATTTAATGTTAAAATTGTGACGATCCGCGATTTGATCGAGTATCGCCGGCGCCATGAAAAATTGGTGCAGCGCATCGTGACCACGCGCTTTCCCAGCCGTTACGGCGATTTCATGTTGCATCTTTATGAGAGCGATACCGATAATTATCATCATCTCGCCATTGTCAAAGGCGAGGTTTCCACCGGCGCGCCGACGCTGGTGCGGGTGCATTCGCAATGTCTCACCGGCGATATTCTCGGCTCGTTGCGCTGTGATTGCGGCGAACAATTGGCGCGGGCGCTGCAGCAAATTGAGCACGAAGGGCGCGGCGTTCTCTTGTATATGCGGCAGGAGGGACGCGGCATCGGCCTCGCCAACAAGATTCGCGCCTACAAATTGCAGGATGAAGGCAAAGACACCGTCGAAGCCAATGAAGCGTTGGGTTTTAAAGCGGACCTGCGAGATTACGGCATCGGCGCGCAAATTCTTTACGATCTCGGCATTCGCCAAATTCGACTGCTCACGAATAATCCGAAAAAGATTGTCGGTTTGGAAGGTTATGGCCTGCAAGTCGTCGAGCGCGTGCCCATCCAGGTCGAAGCGAATGCGGCGAACCAACGCTATTTGCAAACCAAGCGCAACAAGCTGGGACATTTGTTGGTGGATGATTTCGAGGAGAAGTAATTGGGATTGGTTTTATTCATAAAGTTCATGCTTGACTCTCATCGTTCGGGTCATTATATTTGAGGAAATATTGGCGTTGTGGGATAACACGGATTTCGCTGCAAAGGATTAATTTATGACCATTCCAACCACCAGTGTGATTTCGCCGAGCTTGGATTCTTATCCGGAAGACTACCTTCCAGAATCTGATGGGAGGCCCAGGGCTGAAACGCATCGTCAAC
>CAYUVM010000427.1:0-4601 GCA_964447935.1 uncultured Cytophagia bacterium
TCCCCTTGCAGCGACTGCCGACAGCTCGGCGCTGACCTCCTTTTGGGGAAGGCCGGAAACCGAGCAAGGAAAATCCATTTATCGGCTCTTGGATGAAAACCGCATCGAGGTGGTGGATGCGGTGCGCGCGAAAGACGGCAGTTGGAGAGAGTTTAGCCGGAATATTTTTGCGCGTGGAAAAAATGAGTGATTCCTCCGAACACCATTTCCGGGCTGGTGAAGTCGGCCAACTCGTCGCTCATCTCTTCCGCCATCAGTCGGCGAAAATTGTCTCGACGTTGACGCGCATTTTCGGATTGGCGCATCTCGATCTTGCCGAAGACGTGGTACAGGAAACGCTGCTCAAAGCCCTGCGCCAGTGGCCTTTTCACGGCGTGCCGCAAAATCCCGGCGGCTGGATTTTGCAAACAGCAAAGAATCTCGCGATCGACTTTCTTCGACGCGAGATTTCGTTTCGTGATAAAGCGGAGGCCATTGCTTATCAACTCGAACAGGACATGCGCGCCACGGATGAGTCCGATACGAATGAATTGCAAAGCGATCAACTCGCGATGATGTTCACCTGCTGCCATCCGAGTTTGCCGCGCGAAGTGCAGATTGCGCTCACGTTGAAAACACTTTGCGGTTTCAGTGTCGCCGAAATTGCCCGCGCCTTTCTCGCCGAAGATGCGACGATGGCGCAGCGGCTGGTGCGCGCCAAACGCAAAATTCGCGATGAGAATATTTCTTTGGAATTTCCGGAGCCGGCGGTGTTGCACCAACGTCTCGCGGCGGTATTGGAAGTTTTGTATCTGCTGTTCAATGAAGGTTACAATGCGCACGAGGGCGAAAACCTTGTGCGCCATGAACTTTGTACGGAAGCGATTCGTTTGACGGCGTTGTTGGTTGAGCATCCCGTTGGTGAGCGGCCCCGCACGTATGCGCTGTTGGCACTCATGCTGTTGCAGGCGTCGCGGCTTCCTGCGCGGGTTGATGGCGAAGGTAATTTGCTTTTGCTCGCGGAGCAAGATCGCGCGTTGTGGGATCGCGAGTTGATTCAGCTCGGCTTGCATCATCTCGAGCAATCCGCGGCCGGCGAGGAGCTGAGCGAGTATCATTTGCAGGCCGGTATTGCCGCGTGCCATGCCGTCGCGCCGAGTTATGCCGCCACCGATTGGAAAAATATTCTCGGCTATTATGATGGATTGATGGAGATCAATCGCTCGCCCGTGGTCGCGTTGAATCGCGCCGTGGCGCTGGCAATGATCGCAGGGCCGCAGGCAGGCATCAAAGAGTTGGAGAGAATCAGCAAGCTGCCGCAAATGCAATCCTATTTTCTACTGCCCGCGACGCTGGCGGATTTTCACAAACAAAACGGTGAACCGAAAAAAGCCGCAATGTATTATCAACAGGCGCTAACGCTGGCGGGCACGGAGCCGGAACGCCGCTTCCTGCTGCGCCAACTCAAAGAATGTGAGTGACTTTTTAAGATTTTCTTCGTATATTTGCTGTCAAAATCTGGCACAAATATATGAGCAAACCCCGTCTTTCATTTAACACCGATGACACGTTCATCGGGGGCACCCCGGACAAATTTCCTGTCACGCAATGGTCGGCGATTGTCGCGCTGCGGAGCCACGAGCCAAACGAGCGCACGCGCGCTTTTGATGCTATCGTCGCGGCCTACTGGAAACCTATCTACAAATACATTCGCCTGAAATGGAATAAAGCGAACGAAGACGCGAAGGATTTGACGCAGGGCTTTTTCACCAAAGCGCTGGAGAAGGATTTTTTTCACGGCTACGATCCGGCGCGCGCGCGTTTTCGCACTTTTTTGCGCGCGTGTCTTGACGGCTTTGTGGCGAACGAGAACAAAGCCGCGCAGCGTCTGAAACGCGGCGGTGCGGCGCAAATCCTGTCGCTCGATTTTGCCGGCGCCGAAGGTGAGCTGAAATACATCGAGATTCCTTCACCCGATTCGATGGACGACTATTTCGAGCAGGAATGGCTGCGCAGCCTTTTTAGTCTGTCTCTCGAAACTTTACGCGCAGAATGCGACACCAAAAATAAATCCACCCACTTCCAAATTTTCCAACGCTACGATCTCGATGAAACCGGCGAGAGGCCGTCTTATGATCAGCTCGCTATCGAGTTTAAAACTTCTGTAACGAACGTTACTAATTATCTCGCCTATGCCCGCCGCGAGTTTCGCCGCATCGTGTTGGAGAAATTGCGGGAGATGACGGCGACGGATGAGGAGTTTTATAGCGAAGCGCGTGCGGTTCTCGGCGTGGAGATGAAATGAAGCTTTTGTAGTAACGCCTTCAGGCGTTCTCGTTCAGAGAAGAATAGATGTATTCCTTTAAACCCAAGGCCAAACATTTAAAATGCCAACCGAGTCACCGAGAATTTTCATCAGCCACGCCCACGAGAACAAACCGTTGGTGCGGCGATTGGAACAGGAACTCAAAACTGCCGGCGCAGAAGTTTGGGTCGATCATAACGAAGTTCGGGCTGGAAATAATCTCTCCAAGAAAATTAGCGAGGCGCTGGAGCGGTGCAATGTGCTGTTGCTGATTTGGTCGGAGGCCGGGGCACAATCGCCGTGGGTTGAACAGGAATGGACGAGCGCCTCGGCACTGCAAAAAGAAATCATTCCCTGCCGGCTGGATCAAAAAGCCTTGCCGGCTCTTCTTGCCAACCGGCTTTATGTGGATTTTGGTGACATTGAACGGGGCTTGGCAGAATTGCTGCGCGCGTTTGATCTGGTGCAAAAGAAAGAGACTCCATCGCCAAAAGACCATACCGCAGAAGTGGCAAATGTTCTTCGCCGTGCTTTAAAAGGCGCGCTTCCCCCGATCTGGAATGTCCCGCATCACCGCAATCCCAACTTTACCGGTCGTGAAGAGTTGCTGCAAAATCTTCGTACCGCGCTCACCTCGGAACAATCCGCGGCGCTGACTCAGGCGATTCACGGACTCGGCGGCGTGGGCAAAACGCAACTGGCGGTGGAATATGCCTATCGCTTTAGCCACGAGTACGAAGTCGTGTGGTGGCTGGCCGCCGAATCTCCGGCCACGCTGGCCGCGGATTATGCCGCGTTGGCGCAGCCACTGGCTTTGCCGGAAAAAGAGGCGGCTGACCAAAATCTCGCGATCGCTGCGGTGCGCCACTGGCTCAATCATCATGATGGCTGGCTGTTGGTGTTTGACAACGCGCCGGAAGTGGAGGCGCTGCATGGCTATCTGCCGCAGGCGGCCACCGGCCACGTGCTGATCACCTCGCGCAATCCCAACTGGCGCAGCCTCGCCCAGCCTTTTGCGGTATCGACTTTCGCGCCGGAAGAGGCCATTGACTTTCTCTGCAAGCGCACCGGCCAAACCGACCGCGACGCCGCGCTAAAATTGGCCGAGGCATTAGGCCATTTGCCGTTGGCGCTCACGCAAGCTGCTGCCTATATTGAAGAAACCGGCAAGTCTGTGGCGGATTATTTGGCGCTCTATCAGCAACATCGCCAAAAATTGTTGAGCCGCGCGAAGCCAACTGTCGATTATCCCTACACCGTTGCCACCACGTGGGAACTGTCTTTTCAAGCCGTGCAACTGCAATGTGCGACTGCTACTGACCTGCTTCATCTCTGCGCGTTTCTGGCGCCGGAGGAAATTCCGTGGGATTTGCTCCAGCCCGCCTTCAGCGAAGTGGAACAACTCAAAACTTCGGCGCTGGCTGATCCATTAGAAAGCGACGCAGCCGTGGCCGTGTTGCGGCGCTATTCTTTATTTGAAGTCAAAGACCAATCCTTGTCGCTACATCGTTTGGTGCAGCAAGTGATTCAAGATCGTTTGCCGGAAGCCGAACGCGCGCATTGGCAAGAAAAGGCCGTGCGGCTGGTGGCAGAAGCGTTTCCGTCTGGTGAAAACGATCCTGCTGATGTTCGTAGCTGGCCGGTCTGCCGCCGATTGTTAGCTCACGCATTGTTGTTGAGTGAAGCCGAAATTGCGCTAGATCAAGTTGCGCGTTTGTGCAATCAGGTTGGAGTATATTTTTATGCACGCGCGAACTATGCCGAGGCCGAGCCGCTTTATCGCCGTAGCTTGGAAATTAGGGAGCAGCAATTGGGATTGGAGCATCCTCATGTTGCCATCAGCTTGAACAACCTGGCGGAATTGCTGGAGTCGCAAGGCAAGTATGCCGAGGCCGAGCCGCTTCACCGCCGCAGCTTGGAAATTGGGGAGCAGCAATTGGGGCCGGAGCATCCCAAAGTCGCCGCCAGATTGAACAATCTGGCGGAATTGCTGAAGTCGCAAGGAAAGTATATCGAAGCCGAGCCGCTTTGCCGCCGCAGCTTGGCAATTCGGGAACAGCAATTGGGGCCGGAGCATCCCGATGTCGCCATCAGTTTGAACAGCCTGGCGGCATTGCTGAAGTCGCAAGGCAAGTCTGCCGAGGCCGAGCCGCTTTATCGCCGCAGCTTGAAAATATGGGAGCAGCAATTAGGTCCGGAGCATCCCTATGTCGCCACCGGCTTGAACAACTTGGCGGGATTGCTGGATTCGCAAGGCAAGTATGCCGAGGCCGAGCCGCTTTATCGCCGCAGCTTGGAAATTCGGGAGCAGCAATTG
>CAYUVM010000428.1:0-4600 GCA_964447935.1 uncultured Cytophagia bacterium
TGATCGGCTCGATTTGTGTTTGGCTGTGGGAAATGTTGGCCGGAAATTCATTGACTAATCCGGTGATGCGCACGACATCGCCAACTTGCAGCGCCGAAATATTGGTCGCCAGCGCCCCGGCGCTGAGAGTGTCGTTCTGCACCACCTGCAAGAAATTCCATTCGCCATAACTGGTGTCGGCCACAATAAACGACCACCGTGCGCCGGTCCACAATGAACGCGGGTTGGTCAGCACCACGCAAGTGATCGTTACCGTCTGGCCGATCAGCGGACTGTTGTCGCGGTCGCCCGGTTTTTTCAACGAGTCCGGATGGACAAACTGAATTTCGCGAATGGTGGCGTTGCGCTGCGCCGCGGCGGGGAGGGTCATTATCACAGCCAGCAGAAAAAAGACGGCATAAATAACCTTTGTAGCAAATCGCATAATTGTCTCCTTGAATTGTTTTTTTAGTTGCGTTTTCGTGGTATTTAGCAGCCAGCTTTCTCTCCGGAATTAAGGAAAATATCCGAATTTTTTTAACAAAACCAAGTGAAAAATTATTTCGTCTCCGGCACGCGTTTGAACTCCAGCTCCGTGAAATCAAAATCCGCATTCGGCACGTCGAGCTTCAGCTCGTCGGCTTTGGCATGAGCGTCCAGCGTGAAGGTCACGAACCCTTTCGGAAAAGGATAAACCGCGCTGTCGCGCCATTTGAGGCGGAAGGTATCGAAATGCCAATGCTCCAAATCGCCAACGAACATCGGCGAGGGCACGAGACGCAAAACCAACTTGCCGTTTTCTTCGGTAACTTTGGCCTCGCCGTACATGAGGCCGCCGTAGGTGCCGGCATACTGCGCCAGTGCAAGCGAGGGTTTGGTATTCAACACGCGTTCGTCTTCGATTTTCTTAGCTGCGGCGGCTTGCGCGGCGTCGTTATCTTTTTTGCGCGCCAGCGCTTCGCCGCTCCAATCACGTTTCGGTACGCCGAGAAAAACGTCGAATGTTTTGTTGACTAAAAATGAAGAAAGGCCGGTTTCGCTGTTGGTCAACACGACGATGGCGAGATTTTCTTCCGGCATTAAGGCGACTTGCGAGATCATGCCATCCAACCCGCCGCCGTGTGACATAACTTTGCGGCCTTGATAATCACGCACGCCCCAGCCCAGCGCGTAACCGCTGAAATGTGTCGTGGGATTTTGCTTCTCCGCATTTTCGCCGATTTGAAACATGATCTGCGGCGTCCACATCTCGCGCGAGCGCGCGGCACTGAAAATTTTTTGGCCTTTGTACGTGCCGCGCCCGAGCTGCAAACGCAGCCATTGCGCCATTTCGCTGACGCAGGAATTGATTGCGCCCGCCGAACCGATACCATCAACGTTTACGTAATGAATGACGTTGATCTTCCCGTCTTTTTCATTGTGCGGCGTGGCAACGTTGTCGGTTGGCTTGAAATCTTTGACGCTCGTGTTGCTCGTCGTCATGCCGAGTGGCGCAAAAAACTTTTCTTTAATAAAAGCATCCCAACTTTTTCCGGTGACGGCTTCCACCACCAAGCCGGCGGCGAGAAACATCACGTTTTGATAACCGTATTGCGTGCGAAAACTCGAGGTCGGTTTGAGATAACGAATCCTCCGCACGACTTCCTCGCGGCTGTACGTCGAGCCATACCACAGCAAGTCCCCGCCAAAGGTGGCAAGCCCGCTGCGGTGGCAGAGCAGATCGCGCACCATCATTTCGCGCGTCACCCACGGATCGTACATCTGAAACCACGGCAAATATTTCGTCACCGGATCATTCCATTTAATTTTGCCCTCATCAACGAGAATCGCCAGCGCCGCCGAGGTGAACGCTTTGGAGTTTGAAGCTATCGCAAACAATGTGTGAGCATCAACCGGCGCCGGTTTGCCCAGCTCGCGCACGCCGAACCCTTTGGCAAAAACCACAGAATCGTCTTTCACAATCGCCATCGCAAAGCCCGGCACGCGCCAATCCTGCCCGGCTTTGGTCGCGTACGTTTCCAGTTCCTTGAGATTGGCGGATAAGTTTTTGTTTTGGGCAAAGAGGAGGGAGGGTAGAATGAAAAGAACAACGAAAAGGCTCGCGACATGCTTTGAACGAATCGACGTCATATTGGCTCCCGTTGGGTTTTGTAATGCAGGCAGTGGGCCTGCTTCGTTGCAGACGGGAAGTCTGCGCTACGAAACGATTCTAGTTTTTCGCCACTGCGTCTCTAAAAAATCCACAACTTCATTTTTGTTTTCCACTCGCCGCAGATTGATCTTGCGGCGTTCGTCATTTGTTGTGGTGATCTGAATGGCATTGTTTGCCGCCCGCACCGCAGCGACATCTTCCCAAGCCAATTGCAGCTTATGAAACGGCGAGGTGCGCGCCAGCAAACCATTCTCGTCACAAGTCAAACGCGCGAATTGACTGAGTTTGCCATAAAAAATGCCCATGAGAAAAGTGACCACGCCAACAATAAACAACAACGTCGCGGGTTGAAAGCCTTTCTCCGGTTTGTATTTGTGCCAGGCTTCCAGCCCGATAACGACGCCCGCAAAAATGTCGAACCAATGGACGCCGTGGTGTTTTGCGTGCGCGGATTGGCGCATATCGCGAATGAATGAAATGATCAAAGCCGCACCGGCCCCAATGCCCAGCAGCGCAAACACCAAATGCTCGGTGTCGCCATGCGACAGGCTTTCGATTCCCAGCAGCAAAAGCAACACGCCCGGCACGAGGTGATTAAACGCGCGCGCGAATTTTACTTTTTTGGTGGGGTGGAAGTAAATGGTGTTTTCGGGCATTTAGAAAAAATTGATTGCTTTAAAAAATTGACCCATTGTAAAGTTCCAAGATTGAATGTCTAAAGGCATCACTACGAACTACTTGATCACCGCAAACTTTCCCTTCTGCATCTCGCCGGTATCCAAATCTTCCACCGTGTACAAATAAAGCCCCGTGGCAATGGCTTGGTCATCGGTCGTTACCAAATCCCAAGCGTGTTCACCGCCGCTAAATTGGACGTTCTCGCCGGCGTAAACGCCGAACCAGCGCGTGTCGAGGCCGTTGTAAGAACTTGCCTCGTGTTGAATCGTGTCGACAACGTCGCCGGCGAGCGTGTAAATGCGAATCTCGCAGCGCGCCGGTAAATTAAAAAAATAAATTTTGCGCTCGCGTTCGAGGCGGCCATCCCAGGTCGCTTGGCCGCGATACGGATTCGGATAGACGCTCACTTTTCTTGCGGCCTGCTGCGACGAAGCATCTGCCACTGGCGTGCCGGGGACGAGGCGCTTCACCGTGCTCAAGCGGCTCGATTCGAGGCTCGGCAAATTCTCGCTGGGATCGCCGCGATCAAAAGCGGTGACGGCGTAGGCATATTGCCAGCCGTTCAACAGATTTTCGTTCACAAATTTGTAACGGTATGCCGTCGTATCGCCCGTGAAGAAAACCGGTTTGTCCAAACGCACCGCGCGGAAGCCGGTGTCGTAATTGAGGCCGTTGCTCGAATCAAACTCGGCGACGAGTGTCATCGACGAAAGCAAATCGCGGCCGGGTAAATCTGCGCCGAGCTGCGAGCGATAAATGCGGTAGCCCTCAAAATCCAACTCACCGCTGATGAGATCACGGGAAAACTCCGCGTTGCGATCCCAGTATAAGGCAACGCGCTTGTCTTCAACAATCGTGTGCAAGCGCGGGGGAGAGGGCGGTGTCGGCAGAACGTAGCGATCAATTTTGCCGTTACGATTCAGATCTTCGCCGGAATCGAGAATACCGTTGGCGTTTTTATCCTCGCCATCATACGCCCGTTGTGCCCAGCCGGCATTGGTGAAAAGATTCAGCTTGTTTTGAAATGAATCTCTGGAATTGGGATCGCTGCCGAATTTGCCGGCGCAAACCACCGCGTAAACGAAATTGATTGTTTGTTGCGGCGCGAGTTTCGTCACCGGACCGGTGGAAATCATGGTGATAAAGTTTTGTGCGAGGCCGCGTTCAAAACTGATGATGCCGCCGCGTAAACGCTCGTAACGCTCAATGTCGTTTTGTGGCGTTTCATTGGTGCGAAAGCGCCAGGCGTTGGCGATCGCGCGTTTTTGATAACTGTGGTCGCCTTCGGGAGGAGTAACCCCGAGCAGATGCAACGCCACATAAAGCCCGTCTTCGGTGTAACCGGGATCGCCGTCGTAATCATAAACGTACAGCATAAATAACGAATCGACTTTGCCGATGCCTTTATGCTGATAAAACGGCGCGCCGACGCGCGGCGGGGTGATGCGCGTGTTGCGCACCACCAGATCGGCCATCACTCCGAGATACACATCACGCAGCGTATCGCGGCTCGTGTTGCGAATAGTGTAATTGAAAATCACGAACGCATCGGCAAACGGAAAATTCCATGCATACGTTTCGAGATGCACCGCCAGCTTCAGTGGCGTGTGGTCGGGAATGAGATCACCAGTTTCGGGAATGGTGAGATTGGAATCGGTGAAGTCGGCAATGAAATCTTGATGGCTGATAGCGCGCGGATCGAAGAAGGGTGAGTCGAGCAGGCTCGAACGCTCGAGGAGAATATCGTTCGGATTAGCGCTGGTGGTAAACTCAAAGCCAGGCGCCACGGTA
>CAYUVM010000429.1:0-4599 GCA_964447935.1 uncultured Cytophagia bacterium
GAAAGTATTCGTCGTGCCGCTCGACTGGCTCGTCCAATTCACGCCGCCATTGGTTGTCCGCAAAAGGGTGCCGTTCTCTCCTGCCGCCGTACCCGTGTTCGCATCCACACAGTGCACGCTGCGCAGAAACCGCGTCGTGCCGCTCGTTTGCACATTCCAATTGTTGCCGCCGTTGGTGGTTCGCAAAATCAAACCATTCACGCCGACGGCGATGCCCACATTGGCGCTCGTGAACGAAACGCCCAGCAACGTTTGATTGGTGCCGCTGGTTTGGCTGATCCATTGTGCCGCGACTATTTCATGGCATAAAAGCTGGACAATACATACGACGGTAAGCAAGGCTCTTTGTTGCATGATTTCATCTCCTTTCAATTGGTGCGTCGTCGACAACACTTCAACCGTTTCATCACTGAAGGATTGTAGCCGTCGAATAACTTATCTTGTCAACGCCATTTTGCGCATCTGGCGGAATTGGCCAACTTGAATTTGCAAAAAATAAACGCCGCTGCTCGCGAGTTTTGATGCTTCAAAAAGAATTTCATGCGCGCCGGCATCTTGGACAGAATTGACTAACGTTAAAATTCCGCGCCCCTGAATGTCGAAGACTTTAAGAGTAACGAATTGCCGGTTCGGCAAATGATAGCGAATTTTCGTTGAGGGGTTAAAAGGATTGGGATAATTTTGTTCCAGGCCAAACCCTTGCGGTAGTTGCAGATTATTTCCATGGACGCCAGTAGGGCTGCTGCCTTCAGTCAAAGAGAACTTTTAGCGGCCGGCTGGGCGCGGCTTTCATCGGCCTAATCATTTACAGCTTCAAAAATTAATTTACCCGAAATTGATGGGAAAATTCGTGGCTCACACGCCTATCATTCCGAGAGAATTCTGTTTTGCACCAGCAATGTGTCTGCAGTAAAAATTTTGCAGAATGACAGTTTTTAGGCTTGCGTCGTTAAGAACAAAGTAGGGAAGAAATCGGTAGGATACACCCGCCAAAACTGGGGGGTTTTAGACGAGCCGTTCCCGCAGCGCCACCGCCACGGCTTCGGATTTGGAATGGACCTGCAGTTTTTGATAAATATTTTTGATATGAAAATGCACGGTTTGCTCGCTGATGAAAAGCGTGTCGGCAATCATTTTGTAACTTTGGCCTTTGCAGAGCTGCGCGAGCACTGCCGTTTCACGCGGCGTCAATGAAGATTGCGTCGTGCGACGGAAAGAATTGACGATCATCCGCGCAATATTACTGCTCATCGGCGCGCCACCTTCATAAACATCGCGGATCGCTTCCAAAATTCTTTCCGGTTTGGTGTTTTTAACCAGATAACCACTCGCGCCGGCGCAAAGGGCGCGAAACACCAGTTCATCGTCTTTGTGAACAGTCAACATGATGATATCGACTGCCGTCATTTTTTTAATGCGCTCAACGCCTTCGATTCCGGACATGCCGGGCAATTGAATGTCCATCAGAATGACGTCGGGTTTCTCGCCTCGAATGCCCATGATTGCCGTTTCGCAATCACCATAAGTATTCAGGCAGCAAAAGCCGGGAGCGCCGTCGATGAGCAAGGCCAAGCTTTCGCGAATATCGTCGTCATCCTCAACGATGGCGACGGCGATAAGGTCAGATTCTCGGGGGCGCAAAGCCTGCAGGTTTTTATCGCGGTTAGATTTTAACATGCCCATTCAGCGTAGTGTGGAGTTGGACCGTGGTGCCATGGCCGGTTGGCGTTGAAAAAATTTGCAAGTCGCTATGAATTTTTTTAGCGCGTTCATGCATACTTTTTAAACCATGCCCATTACCGTTGCACACAGCATGATAGCCCTTGCCATCATCGGTCAGAGCCATGACAAGCTGGTCATCTTGCCACCTTATGGCAAACGTGACCGTTTTGCAGCCGGCATGTTTAAGCGCGTTGTTTAAGCTTTCTTTAAAAATGAGCGTTAGATGGCGCTTGGCTTCCGGCGAAACTTTTAGGCGCTCCAACGTCGGCGACAGGCCGTCGATCTGGAAAACAATTCCCGTCCGATCAAACAACTCCTCAGCAAAATCTTTAAGATAGAGAATAACTTCATACAGCGAATCTTTGCCGGGATCCAGCGTCCAGATAAAATCGCGCGTATCATTAACCAAGCGATGCGAGGCGTCAATGATTTTATCGAGATAGCCGGTTATTTCTGGCGATCCGCCGTTGAGTTGACGCTTGACGATTTCGCTGAATAACGCGATTTTCGTCAGGCGGTGGCCCAATTCGTCGTGAAAATCGTTTGCCGCTTTTTTGCGAACACTTTCATTCTCCAAACGGCGCGCAGTTTCGACTTCCTGAAATTGTTTGAGCTTCGCTCGCAAGCGATATTTATGCAGCCCCAATATGAGGGCGAGCCCCATTCCCAAACAAGTTGCGGCGAACCAAAACGTTTTCCAAAATGGCGGTGAAATTTTGAGGCGCACGGCAGCACCCTGGTCATTCCAAATCCCATCGTTGTTCGAACCTTTGACGCGAAACACATAGTCTCCGGGCGGCACATTGGTATAACCAACAAAACGGCGGGTACCGGCATAGATCCAATCAGCATCCAGGCCTTCGAGCTTATAAGCGTATTGGTTCTTTTCCGCGCGCGTGAAATCGAGCGCCGCAAACTCAAAGGAAAAAAAATTTTGATTGTGCGCGAGGTCGATTCGTGGCTGTTTAGTCATCTCGCCGGCAAACTGCTGCACCTGGTCAAATATTTTAAATGCCGTAATGGCCACGGGAGGAACAAACGAATTAGCGTGCAGGCTATCCGGATGGAATAGATTGAATCCATTGACGCCGCCGAAAAGCATTGCGCCATTTTTTCTTCGGCCATACGCACCGGGATTGAACATGTTGCTTTGCAATCCATCGGCGAGATCGAAATTTTTAAATGAATGCGTCCGTGTATCGAAACGCGAAAGCCCCTTGTGCGTGCTTAACCACAGCACGCCGTCATTGCCGGCGACGATGGCGCAAATGACGCTGTTCGGCAAGCCATCTTTTTCAGTGAAATGCGTAAAAGTCTCGGTCGCGCGATCAAAGGCCTCAAGGCCGCCGCCGGTGCCAATCCACAATCGATTCGCGTCATCCTCGCAAATGGCAAAACAATAATTATTGCTCAAACTGCTAACCGCGTTGGAACGCTGCACGAATCGCGTGAAGCGCTTTCGCGCCGCATCAAATCGCACGAGGCCGCCATATGTTCCTATCCATAAGGCGCCGGATGCCTCTTCATGAATGGCCAACACATGATTTGCCGGGCCCTCGGTTGAGAGGTTGAAACGCGTAAAGTTTTGCGTCGCGCACTCAAAACGATTTAATCCGGCGTTGGTGCCAACCCATAACGTCCCGGATTTGTCCTCATACAACGCAGTGATGCCGTTACTGCTTACGCTATTGGTATCAGCAGGATCGTGGCGATAAACATTGGCACGCCGGCGCACGTGATCGATTTGATTCAGCCCGGCATAGGTGCCAATCCAAAGCGTGCCGTTGCTGTCGGTATAAAGCGTATTCACCACATTACCGAGCCGCGGATGGCGCTTGCCGGACTCGAGCGCATGATGCTCGAAGCGCTGGGTTCTTTCATCAAGTGCATCGAGACCATTCACCGTGCCGACCCAAATTTTTCCGGTGTGATCTTCGTGCAGCGCCTGAATATAGTTATGCCGCAAGCTCGTGTTGTCGAGGGGATCGGATTGGTAATGCGCAAATTTACAGCGTGCCGGCAGCAGGCGAAACACGCCGCTGTAAGAAGTGCCCACCCAAAAAATGCCGGAGTAATCCTGACAAAGCGTGGTCACGAAGCCGCTGCTTTGGCTATTGGCAATCACCGAATTATCGAAGTAATGGGTGAAATTTTGCTGGGCGCGATTGAATTGATTCAACCCGTTTGCGGTGCCGATCCACAAATTTTGTGATTGATCTTCGTAAATGGTATTAATAAAATTTCCGCTTAAACTTGCCGGGTTGGCGGGATCGCGCCGATAATGCACAAACGTTCCCAGTTCGCGCCGAAATTTATTCAAACCGCCTTCTGTGCCGATCCACAAATTTTCCCAATGATCTTCGAGTATCGTTTTGACGACATTGTGGCTCAAGCTTTGGGGATTTTCGGGGAGATGCGCATAACGTACAAAACAATTTTGTTCGCGATCGAATTTAGCCAGGCCCCGCTGGGTTCCAACCCAAATCTCACCGCGGCGATCTTCGTAAACCGCATAGACGGTGTCGCTCGGCAAGCTTTTGAGATTGCCGGCTTGATGTTGGTATGGCGTGAAATGTTGGTTAGTTTTATCAAACCGATTCAATCCGCCGCCATTGGTGGCGAGCCAAATCGCGCCGGAGCGATCTTCGGTTATCGCCCAAATAACGTTATTGGCAAGACTCGACGAATCCCTCTCGGCGTGAATATAACGCACGAATTTCCCTGTTCCACGCGCCAACAGGTTTAAGCCGCCGTAAGTACCAATCCATAAATTCTGCTGCCGATCTTCATACAGTGCAAGAATATCATCGTTGGATAATGAAGTCGAATCATTAGGATCGTGACGAAACGTTGTGTAGGTGTAGCCGTCATATTTAA
>CAYUVM010000430.1:0-4598 GCA_964447935.1 uncultured Cytophagia bacterium
CCCCAGTGGATGGGAAAGTTTTGTGGAATTATGTGTAGCGAAGCAACGACTATGAGAATACGGCGACGCCGGTTTTTATCCCCAATGATAAACTCTTTTTCTCATCACCGCATCCACGTGCTGAAGGGACTGCCGTTTTGCAAGTGACGGCTACGGCTGGAAAAATCAATGTCGCGCCGATGTGGAAGAATAACGTGATGCAGTTGCATTTTGCTTCTGCCGTTTTGCACGAGAATTTTCTCTACGGCACAGATCGCTATATTTTAAAATGCATTGATGCTCGCAATGGTGAACAAGCATGGCAGCAGCGCGGCTTTGGTGAAGGTGCGCTGATCATGGTTGATGGACATCTGCTCGTGCTCGGCACCAGCGGTAATCTGGCGTTAGTCGAAGCCGCGCCCGAGGCGTACAAGGAAAAAGCCAGTGCGCAAATTTTGAAGGGGCGATGTTTCACGCCACCGGCGTTTGCGAACGGAAAACTTTATTTACGAAATGAAACGGAAATTGTCTGCTTGAATTTGACCGACTAATTTTGACGCTATCACGAAGACACCAAGACACGAAGAAAATCTTTATGTGGTGACCGTTTGTTCTTTTGTGTCTTCGTGTCTTGGTGGTGTAATAAAATTTAAATAGGGAGTCAGTTATATGAAAATGCGTCTGCATTATCTTGTGTTATTTACCGCTTTTGCAATTTTATTGTGTAATTTTCTTTACAACAATTCTATGGCGCAGGATGCTATCGACGATTGGCCGCAATGGCGCGGCCCGAATCGTGATGGCATCTCTCGTGAAACCGGTTTGCTCAAAACTTGGCCGCCGGAAGGGCCGAAGGTATTGTGGCGTGTGCCCTCAGGTGAAGGTTATGCCGGCATCGTAATCGCAAAAGGCCGTGGTTACACGATGTTTGGCCAGGGAGAGAGCGAGTTTCTGATTGGCTTTGATCCGGCGAGCGGCAAAGAAACTTGGCGTTATAAAATGGACGGCATATTTTACAATGATCAAGGCAACGGCCCACGCTCGACGCCGTTGGTGGACGGCGATTGGGTTTTCGGCTTGAGCGGCAATGGAAAGTTGCATGCCGTCAACGCGCCAACCGGCAAAGCCGTTTGGAGCCACGATTTGCGCTTAGAATATGGCGGCAAGTCCCCGATTTGGGGCATCTCGACAATGCCGCTGGTTGAAAAAGATTTGCTCATTGTTGATGTCGGCGGCAAAGACGGACATGCGGTCATGGCTTTCAACAAAAGCAACGGCAAAGTTGTTTGGAAATCCGAAAGCGGCGTGCCGGGTTATTCCGCGCCGATTGCGATTACCGTTAACGGCGTGCGGCAGGTGCTTGTTTTTGCGGGCGCGGCCTTACTCTCACTCGCGCCGAACGACGGCAAACTTTTTTGGAAATATGATTGGGAAACGCGCTTTGATGTGAATGCCGCGACCCCGGTGTTTGTTCCGCCGGACAAAATTTTTATCTCCTCTGGTTACGGCAAAGGCAGCGCATTGCTGCAAACGCAGGGCAGCAATGGCACGGCAACGATGAAGGAAATCTGGAAAAGCCGGGAGATGAAAAATCATTTTTCTTCCTCGATTTTATATGAAAACCATTTGTACGGCTTCGACGATTTTTTACTGACCTGTCTCGAGGTCGGAACCGGCAAAACAAAATGGCAACAACGCGGCTTCAACAAAGGCTCGTTGTTGTTTGCCGACGGCCATTTGATCGTGCTCGGCGAATATGGCAATCTTGCATTGGTGGAAGCCACGCCGGCGGGATATAAGGAAAAAGCCACGGTTCAGATTTTAAAAGGCAAATCCTGGACGATGCCGACCTTGGCTAATGGCAAGCTGTATTTGCGTAATCAGAGCGAGATGTTGTGTTTGGAAGTGGCTGGAAAACCGTAGCGCTGCATTTGTTGGGTGGTTATCCAAAATGCGGATGAACCGAAAATAAATTTAACCACTAAGACCCGAAGTTAACCAGGTATTTTTAATGCCCACGTGTCTTGGTGGTGAACGGTTCTGTCTTTTGCAACGATTTGATCTTTTTAAATAAACAATTCATTGGGGTTGTATGTGGCATAATATAAAAATCACACTAGCGTAATTTACTTTTATGAGGAATTTTTTTAAGATGAAATTCTCAATTTGCCTACCAGCGGTCACGCGCTTGGTTGGATTAAGCCCGCTGATTGCAACTGTCGTTTTTGCTCAAGAAGACACCAAGAAAAATTACATTTCAAAGGATACCGTCGTCGTCATCGGCGAGCGGATCGGCCAAATTCCGCGCACGAACACGACGGCGATGAAGCTGCCCGTCGCGTTGCGGCAAACCCCGGCAAGTGTGAGTGTGGTGACGAATGCGTTGTTGGATAACCAAGCCGCCATCGTGCTCGCCGACGCGCTGAAAAATGTGAGCGGCATCAACACTCAGTCCGGTTTCGGCACATTTGATTACTTCGTGATTCGCGGCTTCGAGTCGCTCACTAACGGCCTGGTGCTCACGGACGGCGCTGCGGAGCCAGAAGTTACATTCTATAATCTATACAATACCGAGCGCGTGGAAGTGCTCAAAGGTCCCGGGGCGTTTCTGTACGGCGGCAATCCACTTTCCGGTACGGTCAATCTCGTGCGTAAGCAGCCGCTCTTCAGAAATTTTTTGCACGCTGCGGCATCGTTTGGTCAATTCAATTCGACTTACAACACAGTTGATGTCGGTGTCGCAAACTTTAATTCTGGTGTGGCGTTTCGGCTTAACGGGCTTTGGCAAAAATCGGACAGTTATCGCGATAATAAAAACAACGATAATATCAGCCTTAATCCGGCGTTGACCCTGCGCGTGAATGCGCGCACTTCATTCACCGTTAATTATGAATATGTGAACAGCGAGTATGCGCCGGACACGGGCTTGCCGTTGGTCAATAATCTGATTCCGAACGTGCCGCGCACCAACTCGTATCAACTGCCCTCGGATAATTCGCTGCAAATAATTTCTCGCGCCCGCTTTGATTTTGAAACACACCTGAGCCCGCGGGTGACGTTGCGCAACAAATTTTATTTCACGGACTTGGATTGGCAATCGGAGGGCACATTGATTCAGGGCGCGCTTCCCACGCAGAATGGCAACGCCCTCGTGTTTAGATCGCTGACCGATTTGAATGATCGACAAAAGTTATTGGGCAATCAATTGGAAGCCGCATTTAATTTCAACACCGGCAACCTGCGCCATCAACTTTTGGCCGGCGTGGAATGGAGCCGTCTCAACGATGAATTTTCCATCAACATTGGCTTATTGCAACCGATGAATTTGCTGCCGCCGCAATCACCGGCGGTCGGCAGCACGTTCTTTCCCTTTATGACCGCCGACGGCCGCAACGTTACCCTCGCGCCGTTTTTTGTGAATCAAATCACTTTTTCCGATAAATTTCAAACCGTTATTGGCGCGCGGTACGATCGCTTTAATTATAAAGATTCACGGCAGCTTTTTTCGCAGCAGATTGGCGCTTTTAACGCTCCGACAAAAAGAGAGTACAAAAAAGCCAGCCCGATTGTGGGCGTAAATTTTTCGCCGGCGCCGAATTGGTCGTTGTACGCGAATGTGGGAAAAGCCTTTGGCCCGCCTTCGTCGCAAACCGTTGGTGACTTGAAAGCAGAAGAGAGTGAGCAAATTGAATTTGGCGCGAAAACGCAATGGCTGGATGGCAAGCTCAATGCGACGCTGGCGTTTTATGATATTAAGAAAGACAATTTGACGATTCCAGATTACAGCGGTTTGGCGTACAACCTCGGCAAGCAAAAATCGCGCGGCCTTGAGTTGGAGATGACCCTCGAACCGATACGGAGCTGGCAAACGTTTGTGACGTATGCTTTCACGGACGCTGAGTTGACGGAATTTCAAGAAGACGTTCTCGTTCCGACGCAGACCGGACAAACCGTATTGCGTTTTGATCGTTCCGGCAATGCCCCCGCATTTGCGCCCAAACATATTTTTAATGTGTGGACGAACCGGGAGATCAAACAACGTTTCGGTATCGGCGCGGGCGCCCGTTATCTTAGCGAGCAGTTTATCGACGAAGATAATGCATTTAAAATTGACGGCATTTTTTTAGTGGACGCGATGTTGTATTATAATATCGGCCAATGGCGCTGGAGCCTCAACGCGAAAAATCTTCTCGACACCAAATACGAAACCCGCGGCTTCGGCGCGGCTTCGGTGATTCCCGGCAACCCGTTCGCCATTTATGGCGGGGTTGAATTTAGATTGTGAACGCAAAATTAAAGCTTGTGTTGTGAGGCTTTCACTTTTATATTACCAACGAATGATTTTAAACCAGATGTAGCAGGCGTTTGCACACCGTCAATCAAGAGTTGTGGTTTTTGAAAATTTTTTAACTCTGAACCACTGGGAGCGCCAATGAAAAAAGCTTTTCCCAAATGGACGTTGTATTTGGGGCTGTTTGTTCTGTACGTGCTGCACAATGATCTTTGGCTGTGGAACGATCCGACGCTCATATTCGGGCTGCCAGCCGGACTCGCGTATCATTTCGGTTTTAGCCTCGTCACCGCCGTGCTGATGTGGTTGTTGGTCTCTTATGCGTGGC
>CAYUVM010000431.1:0-4578 GCA_964447935.1 uncultured Cytophagia bacterium
TTTGCCAATCGACTTTGCCGTTTTGAATGTCGGTGATTCTCAAAAACTTCGGGCCAATATTTTGGATAGTAGAAGATTCGGTATATCCATATTGGATAGCGTCCGCAATCTCACCAACGGTAGTTTCAATCCATTCGCTTTTCATAACATGTTAAATCTAACTTGGATTATTCATAAAACTTAAACCATGAAGACACAAAGACACGAAGTAAATCAAGTTATTCTCAGTGTCTTCGTGTCTTAGTGGTTTAAATGATGCGCTCAAGATTCATCCGATCATGTTGCGAACTTCTTGAACATCCTTTGCAATATCTTTTTCCAACTTCAACACCTTCCCCATAATCACCTCCGGCTTCTCATACTCCACCTCCGCATGCTCAATCGGTTTGTAGCGCGAGATCGAGAGATCGTATTTGTTGGCGCGAATCTCTTCCACCGGCACCAGCAGGGATTTCTTCGATTCGGCTTTCGTTGGCCATTTCTCCACAATGTCCGGAATGTCGTTGGCTTCGACTTTCTGGCGTTTGTCATCCAGCGAAAAGCCGTCGGCTTCCATGTCGTAGAACCAAACCTTGTCCGTGGTCCCGCCTTTTTGGAAAATGAGCACCGCGGTGGAGACGCCGGCGTACGGTTTGAACACGCCGGAGGGCATGGAGATCACGCCTTCGAGCTTGCACTTGTCCACGAGAATCTTGCGCGTGTCGAGGTGCGCGTTGCTGGTGCCGAAGAGCACGCCGTCAGGCACAATCACCCCGCATCTTCCGCCGATGGTCAGCAGGTCGTACATCAATTCCAAAAACAGCAGCTCGGTTTTGGTGGTTTTGATCGTGAACCGGCTGTTGAGATCGCTTTTGTCAATCGAACCTTTGAACGGCGGATTGGCGAGGACGATTTCATAGCGCTCCTTTTCACCGAAGGCTTTGGAGAGCGTGTCGGCGTAGCGCAAATTCGGGTTGTCGATGCCGTGCAGCATCAAATTCATCGCGCCGATGCGGGACATGGTGGAATCAAAATCGTAGCCGGTGAGCGCCTCACTTTTGAGAAATTTGATTAATTTCTTGTCCGCAATCTTGTCGCCGATGAGATGATGCGGCTTGCCCTCGGCATCGTATTCGATGATGTCCGCGCTGGTATTGGCTTCGAGAATGTGCTCGTAGGCATTCACCAGAAACCCGCCGGTGCCCGCCGCCGGATCGCAGATGCGGTTGCCGATTTGCGGATTCACCAGCTTGACGATCATGCGAATGATGTGGCGCGGCGTGCGGAACTGGCCGTTCTTGCCGGCGGTGGTGAGCTGCATGAGCAGGTATTCGTACAGATCGCCCTGCACATCCACGTTCTGCTCGGAGATGTGCATGTCATCGATGATCTTCACCGCTTCCTGCAACAGCGAAGCTTTGGGAATGATGAACACCGCGTCCTGCATGTGCTGCGTGAACGAGCTGGTCTCGCCGCCGAGATTGCGCAGAAAATCAAAAACGACGTCGCGCACGTGCTTGAGCAATTGCTCGCCGGGCAATTGGCTCCAATACGACCAGCGGCAATCTTTGTGTTTGCTGAAAATGGATTTGAACGGCTCCCCACGCCGCTCCGCGGATTTCTTCTGCGCGTTGTCGCGATCTTCGAGCCGCTTCAAAAAAATGAGATACGACATCTGCTCGATAGCCGTAAGCGGGTTGGCAATGCCGCCGGACCAGAAACGATCCCACAGCGCGTCGACTTTGGATTTGAGAACAGGGTCGGTGAGCATGAGTGCTATTTTATCAGCCAGTGTTTAAGAGGGTATTTTGTCCCGAAGGGACATGTGACCATAGCCCCGCGATTCATCGCGGGGAAAACGTGATCATAATATTTGCCAGTCCCGCAGGGACGGTTGAAAAACGGGCTCGTCATTCATTCGTCCCTTTCGGGACTTTGGAGGCACGACCTCGCACATACTCAGAGATAAATCTCTGGGCTAGTTTCGGGTGTCCCTTCGGGACTAACCCCAAATTCCAGCGGCTGTTAAAATCAAAACATTTGTTTAGCAACAGCGGCCCACAAGGGGCCGGGGCTACGACGCAAGCTGCTTGACCATTCCCAACAACTCATCAATTTCCGAATTCGAAAACAATTTCTCCACTGCATTCTCACCGAAATTGGTAAACGGCTCTTCGTAAAGATCGGCCAGCTCGAGCGCATGGCGTTGCAAGAAAACGTTCTGCATGGCGCGCAGAAAACGCGATTGGTCGGCGTTGTAGTTGTGCGCCAACATGAACGCATTGAACGAGCGCCGCACCACGGTTTCGTGATTCGGCAGCTCTTCCAGTTTCAAAATGTGCTTGAGGAAATCCACCAAACTGCCGACGCGCACGCCGAAGGCTTTGAGCATGTTCTCTTCGTCGAGGCTGATTTCCTCGGAACTCAGCTCGGTTTCCAAAGTGTGCTCGAGGCGGACGAGATCGTTCGTGCTCACCGGCTCGCGCTGTTGCAATTTCTGAATCGTCGGGTGCGCGTTGGCCAACTGCTCGATCCTGGCTTCCACGCGTTTCTTGTATTCTTCCACATAAAGCCGCTGCGTGCCCTTTTTGAGAATGACCCACTTGCGCGATTCGATAATATCGTCCAAGCCCAGCTCGATCACGCGCGAAGGATTGGGATTGCGATATTTCATCAGCGGGGCGAGCGCCGCCTTGGCGGCATCAATGCTGGCAAGCGAAGCATGGTCCCAAAATTCGTTGGAGAGTAGGCGATCAACCAGCGGGCGTTGCGCCGCGACTTCTTCAACCGTGGTGGCGAGCGCCGCAACGTCTTCGCGAATCGATTCGACCTGCGTCTGCAAATCTTTGCCCTGCACCAGCGCCAAACCGCAGCGTTCCATTTTGCTGGTGAAAAAAGCCTGCGCCGGATTCACGTCCGGCACGAAGCGCAGCAGCGGTGCGACTTTGAGTTTGAGGAAGTCCACTTTGTTCGGCGTGAGATAGCGCCAGAAATCGTCGTCCCACGCCTCTTTCACGTCTTTGAAAGCTTTTTTGACGGAAAAAGATTCTTGCGGAATCCGGCCAACCTCCGCGCGCAAATCGTTGACAATGCGTTGTGCATCGTCGCCGGATTGGTTGCCGAGAAAGTGTTGCAGCTTCTGCAGGCGGGTGTTGAAGATCGTGACCATCACCGGCAGTTGCGCGGCGCCTTCTTCCTTCTTCGGCATCATGTTGAAATGCTCGAAGTTTTCCCAATAATCGACGATGAGAAAATTTTCTTTGTGCCGGTTCGGCAGCCAGTCGAGGTTTTTGTTCTCGCAGGCCTCGTGGCTGCGGGTGCCGCGGCCGATCATCTGCCAGAATTTGATCTGCGAATTGACCGGTTTCATGAAGGCAAGATTGACCACATGCGGAATGTCCACGCCGGTATCGAGCATATCGACGGAAATGGCAATGCGCGGCATGTCTTTTTTCTCGAAGGCCTCGAGCAATTTCTGCGCGCGCTCGATTTTGGAGTCGATCACTTGCACCAGCTCGCCTTTGTATTCTGGATACATTTTATTGAACTCTTCGGCCAGGCGCATAGCGTGATCGTGGGTGATGGCGAACACGATGGTTTTGCCGGGCAGTTGGCCGGTGGCGTCTTTGAGGCAAACATCCATGAACTCTTCCCACTGCCGGCGCAGCGTGTCGCGGTTGGTCACTTTGCGTTCGAGATCGGTGCCGGCAAAGTCGATCGTGTCGGGATCGATGCCGCGCTCGCGCAGTGATTCCTTTTCCTCTTCGGTGAGATCGACGCCTTTGATGCCCTTGCGCTGAAATTTGGTTTGCGCCGCGTAAACATTGAAGTCGGCGAGATATTTTTCATCGACGGCTTTTTCGTAGGTATAAAGAAAAGTGGGAATGGCGTTTTCGCAGTCGAAAAATTTGAACGTGTCACGCTCGATGAATTGCGCCGGCGTCGCGGTCAATCCAATTTGCACGGCGTCGAAATACGCCAGCACGTCGGTGAACTTGTTATAAATCGAGCGATGGCATTCGTCGGAAATGATCAAATCGAATTCCGCCGGTGAAAAATCGTTGTAGCAGATTTCGAGAGTTTGCAAAGTGGAAATGTACAAACGCTTGGTTTTGTCAATGTCGTAGGTTCGGATGCGGGCGCGCGATTCATCCGGAAGATGGGCCTTAAATCCCTTGCTTTCTGCCTGAGTCACCAAGGCATCGCGATCAGCCAAGAAAAGCACTTTCTGCGCTGCGTGCGCCCGCAGAAAGACGTCGATCAGCGCCATTGTCGTGCGCGTCTTGCCCGTGCCGGTTGCCATTACGATCAGCGCTTTGCGCTTCTTCCGGATTTCAATGGCCTCGGAAACGCGGCGGACGGCTTCGATTTGATAACTGCGGTCAATAATCGACGATTTGATTTGAACGCTATTCAGCAGGAGTTTGTGCTGTTTGAGGAAGAGCAATCTTTCGAGATCCGCGCGAGAGAAAAATTTCGCGACGTGGCGCTCGGCGGCAACGTCACTGTCCCAGAAAAAGATGTCATCGCCATTGGCCATGAAAGCGAAGGGCCGAAAGCTTTGTTGCTTTTCAATCGCGGTGACGTATTCGAGCACCT
>CAYUVM010000432.1:0-4574 GCA_964447935.1 uncultured Cytophagia bacterium
CGAATTTTGCGGAAAATTTTAAGTGCGCGGCAGATAAAAAGCGGAGCGCGAGTTGTCGAGTTTATAACCGCCCTGATTCGTGCGCCGGAGTGTTCCACTGACGTCATGCGCATCGCGCAAACAAAAATCACTGGCATCGACGAGCACGCGCCCATTCTCTTCTGCCACGACTTCAAATCCCCACAACACCGATTGGGCAAACGCTTCCTGCACCGCGCGACGCTCATCCGGATTGTTGCTGATCGCCCGAAAAGAATAATTCGGCTGCACAAGTAAAATCTTCGGGCCGCTGCGTTGAAATTTCACCACACGCGCGTCGCCGATTTGTCCGCGATCCAACCCGATATCATTCGAGCCGACGCCGGCGGGAAGAGAATTCATGTAAAGAAATTCTGCGTCCCACTTGTCGATCTCCAGCCAGATTTTGCCGCGTTTGGCATCCCAATAAAAATTAAAATAGCCGGCGTACTTTTCAGTACCGGCTATCTTTTCGACAAGAGTTGGGGTTTTGGATTCAGGAACAGGTTGGGAAAAAACGGGGACACTCAACAGCAAAACACAACCAAGCAGCAACGCCTGTTTCATCTTGGCTTCTCCCTCGGGGCGGAACAGTTTTAGGTGGTGGGAATGATTTGTGGTTTAGGTTAGGGTTCGTAGTGGTGCCTTCAGGCATTAATACTTTTTGAATAACACCCAACGCCTGAAGGCGTCACTACAAGCTTAAAAACTCACGCTGCCAGCACTTCTTTCCCTACGTTCAAGTCCTCAAACTTCACCGAGACGACTTTCGACACGCCCTGCTCTTCCATCGTGATACCATAGAGATAATCCGCGGCTTTCATCGTCAGCTTATTATGAGTGACGACGATGAATTGCGTGTTGTCGGAAAACTTGCGCAGCGCGCCGACAAAGCGGCCGATGTTCATGTCATCCAGCGGCGCGTCGACTTCGTCGAGAATGCAGAACGGGCTGGGCTTCACCAGATAAATCGAAAAGAGCAACGAAATCGCCGTCAGCGTTTTCTCGCCGCCGGAGAGCAGCGCCAGCGAGCCGAGCTTCTTGCCTTTCGGATTGGCTTCGATCACGATATCGGCTTCGAGCGGATCGCCTTCATCCAAACGCAAATCCGCTTCGCCATTCTCAAAAAACCCTTTGAACACTTGAATGAAATTTTCGCGAATCTGCGAGAAGATTTTGCCGAAGCGCTCATAGGCCGTATCATTGATCACTTTAATCGTGTCTTTCAAATTGGCCTCAGCGGCGAGCAAATCATTTTTCTGCGTCGTTAAAAAATCGAAGCGCTCTTTTTCTTTCTCGTACTCCGTCAGCGCCAGCATATTCACCGGCCCCATGCTCTTCAACCGATTGCGCAGCCAGTTCACGCGTTCTTCAATTTCCGGCGCGTTGAACTCGCCTTCTGGCGCTTTTTGCTGCGCCAAATCCAGCTCGTACGTTTCATGAATATGTTTGATCATATTGTCGCGCTGCATCGTCAACTCCGAAATGTGCAATTCCGCCTGATGCAACGATTCTGAAACCTCATCGCGTTCGGTGCGAACGGCACGAAGTGCGCGTTCTTTTCCGTCCGCTACTTGTTTCTGCTCGCGAAACGCGCGCTCGATTTCGGAGACGACTTCTTCCAATTCTTTGCGCTCGGCAAAATCGTCGTGCAACTGCTCACGCGTGCCGTCGATTTGCGCCGTCAATTCCTGTTCCTGTTGCTCGGCCTCGGCAATTTGCTCGGTGCGGCGTTCGATGCTTTCAGCGATATCGCGCTGGTTGCTGGCGAGCCGTTCGATTTCGGCTTGCGTGTTCCGCAATTCGGCGCGCTTTTCGACCACGATGACATTGGCGGCATTCGCCGTTTCCTGCGCGCTGCGGAACTGTTGTTCCAGAGCTTCAAGTTCGGCAACCAGTTGCGTATTCGTCGTCTCCGCAGTTTGCCGGCGCGATTCCAACTCTTGCAGCTTCGGTTCCAACTCGGAAAATTGCGCGCGCAATTGCTGCTGGCCTTCGTCAATTTTCGTCAACTCCTCACGCCGCTGCTGCTGTTCCTGCTCGGCGCGGGTATTTTCAAACGTCGTCTGCCCAAACTCCAATTCTAATTTTTGTTTGTCACTTTCCGCGGTTTTGCGCTGCGCCAGCAAATTTTCATTTTGCGCCAGCAAACGTTGCAGTGCCTCTTCCGCGTCGGCTTTGGCATCAGATTTTTCCGCCATCTCTTCTTGCAGGCGCTCGACTTCCGCATCGAGTTGTTCGATTTGCGTTTTGCGATCAATGACGCTCTCGGAGGCCCGGCTGGTGTCGCCGCCGCGCATCGGACCCCACGTGGTCAATATCTCGCCAGTCAGCGTGACAAAGCTTTGCCGATGCGAATTGGCACGCTCCAACAACGCCCGGGCGTCGGCCAGCGACGAAACGATGTAACATTCATCCAGAAGATTTTCCACCAACACGCGAACCGACTCGTCGCATTCAATTACTTCCGTGGCCCGGGCGAGGATGCGCGCATCGTTCATGGGCGGCGAGCCATTTTTACCATTTTGCGCATGAACCCCGCGTAGCGGCATAAAGGTTACCACTCCTTTTTCGCGCTGGCGCAAAAGCTCCATGCCTTCGAAAGCCCGTTCGGGGTGATCCACCAGCAACGTCACCACGGACTCACCCAGCGCCGATTCAACGGCGCGCCGATAATTTTCCGGCACCCGAATATGCTCGGCCAAAGTGCCGGCGCAACCTTCCGGCATGCCGCGTTCCAACAACAAATGCTTCACACCTTCGGGATGATCTTCGTAAGTCTCCAAAAACTTTCGCAATAAACCGGCGCGATCTTGATGGCGTTGCACCGCGCTTTGCAAGGAGAGCAATTCTTCTTTCAACCGCGCCATCAGCGTTTCTTTTTCGGCCATCGCCTGCTGATTCGTTTCGATTTCAAGATTCAAGTGATCGAGACGGGCAATGGTGCTCACCAACTGCCGCTGCGTATCGCCGTGCCGTTGCGTAACTTCCGACTGCCGCTGTTGCAGCAACTCAGCTTCCTGTTGCAGCGCCGCCTGCCGCTTCTCGTTAAATTCGATTTGCGTGCGCAGACGCTCGCCTTCTTTTTGCAACTGGCTCAACGTTTCAGACTCGCCCTGCCGCTGCGCCTCGGCCTCGCGCACTTCCTGCCGTTTAGTTTGATAATTTTCCTGAAAGCCGGTAAGCGCCGATTGCTTGCTGTTAAATTCGCCGACCACGGTGTCGAGCAACAGCGTAAATTCTTCGGTTTTATTGGCGAGCGCCACGCGCATTTCTTCCATCATCGCGCGCCGCGTTTTTAATTCTTCGATCTCTTTCCCAAAACGCTCGCGATTTTCTTTAACGGCGCGAATGCGTTCCTGGTTGATGAGAATCTGTTCTTCTTTCTTCTTGATGCGATCGGTGTTGGCATTCAAGTCGCGCTGGCGGGTGACAAGCTGCTTCTCAACTTCCAGCAGCGTCAAACGCATCTCTTCGATTTGCGCTTCTTCAGCGGCCAGTTGCGCGGAAATCTGCTCGCGGCGGTCGCGCGCATCTTTCGCCGTCGTCGTCAGCGGCTCCAGCTCACTTTTAATTTTGAGAAACTGAAAAGCGGACAAGCCAACCTCGGTTTCGCGCAATTCGTTCGCATACGTTTGATAGCGTTCGGCTTTTTGCACCTGCCGCTTCAACGAATCTACGGTTTTCTCCACTTCGCTGAGAATGTCGTTGAGGCGCAACAAATCCTGCTCAGTGGCTTCCAGTTTCCGAAATGCGGCTTTGCGGCGCGCCTTGTATTTGCCGACGCCCGCGGCTTCTTCAAAAATGTGCCGCCGCTCTTCGGGCTTGCCGTTGAGAATCTGCTCGACCATTGCCAACTCGATCACCGAATACGCATTGGCGCCGACGCCGGTGTCCATCAACAAATCCATGATGTCTTTTAACCGGCAAACCGTATTGTTGAGCAAATACTGGCTTTCACCGGAGCGGAACAGCCGGCGGGTGATGACGACTTCGGAGTATTGAATCGGCAGGACGTTTTTCGTGTTCTGAATCGTCAGCGCGACCTCGGCCATGCCGAGCGGTTTTTGCGCTTTCGAGCCATTGAAAATAACATTCTCCATCAATTCACTGCGCAGCGCGCCGGCTTTCTGCTCGCCCAGCACCCAGCGAATGGCGTCGACGATATTGCTCTTGCCGCAACCGTTGGGCCCAACGACGCCGGTGATGCCGTTATGAAAAACAAAATGGGTTTTTTTCGCAAACGATTTGAACCCGAAAATCTCGAGATTGGAAAGATACACGAAAACTCCTCAATGCTTTAGCAGAGGGTATTGGCGCAGAGCGCGAAACGATCAAACGCCGGCAGACTCTGTGCCCTCTACTTTATAAATTTTGTTTTCAGCGCTATGCGCCATGCTCTCTGCGCTTTGCCGCTCGAACTTATCAATTTATTGGATGTGTTAATGAAATGCAAGAAATTTTTCTAAAAAGAAAATACAAAATTTAACTTAATAACTCTTTCCCGGCTAAATGACCTATTTTTTTGGAATAAAACCAGCCGCAAAACAGGATTG
>CAYUVM010000433.1:0-4561 GCA_964447935.1 uncultured Cytophagia bacterium
CCTATGAATGCGGGGAATTGCCGGTTGGCCAATCGTGGATTCAATTCAACAATCGGTTTTACGTCATCGCCCTGGTCTTTTTGATTTTCGATGTGGAAATCGCCTTTCTTTTTCCGTGGGCCGTGGTGTTTAAAGAACTCGGTCTCTTCGCGTTCATCGAAGCCTTGATCTTCATCGGTATTTTGCTGGTGGGCCTGGCCTATGTCTGGCGCAAAGGCGATCTCGAATGGGACAAACCGCAAACCGGCAAATACGCCCGCGAGTCCGCGCCGGAAATGTTCAAAGATTTACCGGCGACAGTGGCTGTAGAAAAGCGGGAAGAAATTGTGGCATAGTAACCAGTATTTAGCTTTTGGTATTCAGTATTCAGTTCACTGAGCACTGGTTACTGAAAACTGAATACTGAACGTTGTGAATAGAGGAGAATTCGGATGCAAGAGTTGATTGCGACGCTGCAAAATGGACAAACATTTCTCGCCGGTTTGCCGCCGGCGATTTTGACGCTCCTTTTCATGGCGCTCGGCGCGGTTTTGTTTACGATCATTATGGCGTTAAATGCGCTGGTCGCGGTTTATGCCGAGCGCAAGATTTCCGCGTGGATGCAGGATCGCCTCGGCCCCATGGAAGTCGGCCCGCAGGGTGTTTTGCAAACGCTCGCCGACGCGATCAAGCTTCTCTTGAAAGAAGATATCGTTCCCGCGGCGGCGGATAAAAAACTGCATTGGTTCGCGCCGTTTCTGGTTTTTGCCGCACCGTGTGCTGCTTTTGCCGCGCTGCCTTACACGCGCGAATTTGTTTTCGCAAATTTTGACATCGGCGTTTTTTACGTGGCGTCGATTACTTCACTCTCCGTGATCGCGATTCTCCTCGCCGGCTGGGCATCCAATAACAAATGGGCGCTGCTCGGCGGTATGCGTGCCGCCGCGCAAATCGTGAGTTATGAAATTCCTGCCGGCCTCGCTATGCTGGTCATTGTCATGCAAGTCGGCTCCTTGAATTTCAACTCCATCAGCCTGGCGCAAGATGGCGGCATTCACCACTGGTTTATTTGGCAATATTTCCCGTTTAATTTTATTGCATTCGGCATTTTTTATATTGCGACCCTCGCTGAATGTAACCGCACGCCGTTTGATCTTCCCGAAGCCGAATCTGAATTGGTCGGCGGTTTTCACACCGAATACAGCGGTTTCAAATGGTCGATCTTCATGCTTGCGGAATATGCCGAAATGTTGGTCGTCGCCTTTGTCGGCGCGGCGCTTTTTCTCGGCGGCTGGTCCAGTCCATTCGGCAATTTTATGAATGGCGGCGCGTGGGGCGTTTTTTGGTTTACCGGCAAAGCCGCGTTTTTAATCTTTACCCACATGTGGCTGCGCTGGACGTTGCCGCGCCTGCGCGTCGATCAGCTTATGCATCTCTCATGGAAAGTGTTGACGCCGTTTAGTTTTGCTTGTCTGCTTGGCGTTGGTCTTTGGATGTTGATTTAGTTGTTAGCTTCAACTAATATGTCATCCCGAAGGGATCTTGTTTGGCTACCAGCACAGTGCTAGCGATAAACAATTTCCCTTCGGGATAACATCCAATTATTGGTTTGCAAATTTCGCATCACGTTTTAGGAAAAATTTATGTCCGGTTTCGATGTCATGTTTTATGTGGTCGCCGCGCTAACATTGTCCTCCGCGGCGCTCATGGTGTTCTCGAAAAATATCATTTATAACGCCGTCGGCTTGCTGTTCGCCTTCTTTGGCGTCGCCGGCATTTACGTCATGCTGGGCGCCGATTTTATTGCCGCCTCCCAATTGCTGATTTACGTCGGTGGTATTTTGGTGCTGTTGCTTTTCGGCGTCATGTTGTCGCAGCGTTTTAGCGGCACCGAAATGCGCACCGGCACGCTGCAAGTTTTGCCCGCCACGCTTGTCTGTGCCGGCGTCGCCGCGATTTTGCTGCGGATGATCTGGCAAACGCCGTGGCCGCAAAACGAAATAAGCGCGCCGGAGCCAACGACCGCAACCATCGGCAAGGCGTTCATGACGACTTATCTGATTCCTTTTGAAATTGTTTCGGTTTTATTACTTGCCGCGCTTGTCGGTGCGGCCTTCATTGGAAGGAGAGACGCACGCTAATGCAAGTCGGCCTCACGCATTTTCTCGTACTCGGCGCGATTCTGTTTTGCCTCGGACTCTTGGCGGTGATCACCAAGCGCAACGCCGTTACCGTATTGATGGGTGCGGAGTTGATCATCAACGCCGCCAATATCAATTTTATCGCTTTCGCGCGTTATTTAGATAAAGATATTGATGGCCAAATGTTCGGTATCTTCGTCATCGTCGTTGCCGCCGCCGGCGCCGCGGTCGCTTTGGCCATCGTGCTGAATATTTACCAACGCATGCGCTCGGTTAATTTGGATGAAGCGGATTCGCTGCTGGGGTAAAATAAAAAAAGCTTCGAACGCGAATGACGCGGATTTGACGGATTTGCGCGGATAAAGCATAAAACTAAAATCCGCGTTCAAAAAGATTTTGTTGCAATGTTCGCTTCACTTTTGTTGCAAAATTCATAGCGAGGAAGGACTTTGGAAAACACCATTCTCACACAAGCCATCATCATCGCGCTGTTGCCGCTCGCCGCGTTTGTGATTCAGATTTTTATCGGCAAGCGCCTGCCGCGGCAGGGTGATTGGCTGCCCACGACGGCGATGTTCATCGGATTGATTTTGTCCATTCTCATTTTCGGCAGCGCGCTGAAGCAGTATGACCCCAATTTCAAAATCACACGCACGTTTGAATGGATAAAAGTCGGGCCGCTCAATATCAGCTTCGGCATTCTCATCGACAATATCACCACAGTGATGTTGGTGGTGGTGACGCTGGTGAGTTCGCTGGTGCATCTCTTTTCGATTGCGTACATGCACGGCGACGTGCGCTACAGCCGTTATTATGCTTATCTCGCGTTGTTCACGTTTTCGATGCTTGGCTTAGTGCTGGTTGATAATTTTTTCGGGATTTATATTTTTTGGGAACTTGTCGGCTTGAGTTCCTATCTGCTCATCGGCCACTGGTACGAAAAAAAATCGGCCAGCGATGCGTCTATCAAAGCTTTTCTTACCACCCGCGTCGGCGACATCGGGATGTTCGTCGGCATTATGATCATTATTGCCACACTCGGCACGTTTAAATTTGATGAAGTATTTGCCGGTGTCGCCGCAGGCAAATTGAGCGGCGGCTTGCTCACCCTCACCGGCATTTTGGTTTTCTTCGGCGCGATTGGCAAATCCGCGCAATTTCCGCTGCATGTATGGCTGCCGGACGCCATGGAAGGCCCGACGCCGGTTTCCGCGCTCATTCACGCCGCGACGATGGTGGCTGCCGGCGTATATCTCGTCGGCCGCACGTTTGTGTTTTACTCCGCCGATGCGCTGCTCTTTATCGGCGTCATCGGTACAATTACCGCGTTCATCGCCGCCACCATTGCGCTCACGCAGAATGATATTAAAAAAGTGATGGCCTACTCGACGATCAGCCAACTTGGCTACATGATTGCCGCATTGGGCGTGGGCGGCTACACCGCCGGGCTTTTCCATCTTATGACGCATGCTTTTTTCAAAGCGTTGCTTTTTCTGGGTTCCGGCTCAGTGATTCACGCGATGCACCACGCGTATCACGAATTGCACGATCATCATTCCGACCCGCAAGACATGCGCAACATGGGCGGTCTGCGCACCAAGATGCCAATCACTTTTGGAACAATGTTGCTGGCCACCTGCGCCATTGCTGGCGTGCCGTTCTTCTCCGGTTTTTTTAGCAAAGATGCCATTCTTGCGGCGGCATTGGAAACGGCAATGACTTCGCACAATCCAGCGCACATGGTGATTTTTATCACGCTGTTGGCCTGCGCGGGAATTACCGCGTTTTACATGTTCCGTTTGGTTTATATGACTTTCTTCGGCGAACCCGCCAATCAAAAAGCGCATCATCATATTCATGAATCCCCCACCGTGATGGCCGTGCCGCTCATTGTGCTCGGAGTGTTGTCAGTCTTCAGCGGTTACGGCCATTGGTTTGAAGATCTCGTCACGAAACCGACTATCGCGGCCTATGCTGTCGCCGGTGTTGTCGCGCCCGAGGCCGCGCATGAGGTGAGTCACGAAGTTGCGCATACCGCGCATACAATGGCGATGTGGCTCTCCATTTTCGTCGCCGGCGCCGGTATTTTGTTGTCGACGGCGTTTTATTTTTGGAAAAAATTTTCCGCCGACGCGATGGCCGAGCGCTTCAAGCCGGTTTATAATTTCCTGTTGAATAAATGGTATTTCGATGAGTTATATAGCAAAACCGCTATCGCCGGTACGCATATGTTTAGCCGTATCATGGCTTGGTTTGACGCGAAAGTTGTCGATGGCATGGTAAACGGCGCGGCCAAAATCACCGTGATCGGTTCGCGCCTGAGCGGCTGGAATGACAATAAAATCGTCGATGGCTTGGTGAATCTGACCGCCAACGTCGTGGGTTGGTTCGGGGCGACGTTGCGCGAGGTGCAAACCGGCCGCGTGCAAAGTTACATTCTG